>DATMTZ010000057.1:0-3748 GCA_035563975.1 Oxalicibacterium sp.
GACCCGGATCGCGCCGAGATGTTCAAGGCTGCCGAAGGCGTGCGCAACGAGTTCTGCGTGCGCGTCGTGGGCAGCGTGCGCAACCGTCCGGAAGGCACGGTCAACGCCGGCTTGAAGAGCGGCAAGATCGAGGTGCTCTGCCATGAGCTGACAGTGCTCAACGCATCGATCACGCCGCCGTTCCAACTCGAAGACGACAACCTTTCCGAAACGACGCGCCTCACGCATCGCGTGCTCGACCTGCGTCGGCCGCAAATGCAGAACAATCTGCGGCTGCGCTATCGCGTGGCGATGGAAGTGCGCAAGTATCTCGATGCGCAGGGCTTCATCGATATCGAAACGCCGATGCTCACGAAGAGCACGCCCGAAGGGGCGCGCGATTACCTCGTGCCGTCGCGCGTGAACGCCGGGCAATTTTTCGCGCTGCCGCAATCGCCGCAGCTGTTCAAGCAGCTGCTGATGGTCGCCAACTTCGACCGTTACTACCAGATCACGAAGTGCTTCCGCGACGAAGACCTGCGCGCTGACCGCCAGCCGGAATTCACGCAGATCGACTGCGAAACTTCCTTCATGAGCGAGCAGGAAATCCGCGACATGTTCGAAGGCATGATCCGCCTGGTGTTCCAGAAAGTGCTGAACGTCGAATTGCCCAACCCGTTCCCGGTGATGGATTACGCCACCGCGATGGGTCTGTACGGTTCGGATAAGCCGGACATGCGCGTCAAGCTGCAGTTCACCGAATTGACCGAGGTGATGAAGGACGTCGACTTCAAGGTGTTCTCTGCAGCGGCCAATATGGAAGGCGGCCGCGTGGTGGCACTGCGCGTGCCGGGCGGCGGCGCGATGCCGCGCTCCGAGATCGACGCGTACACGCAGTTCGTCGCGATCTACGGCGCCAAGGGCCTGGCCTACATCAAGATCAACGAGAAGGCGAAAGGCCGCGACGGCCTGCAATCGCCGATCGTCAAGAACATCCACGACGCTGCACTCGGCAAGATCATCGAGCTGACCGGCGCGGAAGACGGCGACCTGATTTTCTTCGGTGCCGACAAGGCGAAGGTCGTCAACGATGCGATCGGCGCGCTGCGCGTGAAGATCGGCCACAGCGAATTCGGCCGCAAGAACGGCCTGTTCGACGACGACTGGCGTCCGCTGTGGGTCATCGATTTCCCGATGTTCGAGTTCGACGAAGACAATCAGCGCTGGGCCGCGGTGCACCACCCGTTCACCGCGCCGAAGGACGGTCACGAAGACCTGATGGAAAGCGATCCGGGCAAGTGCATCGCGAAAGCCTACGACATGGTGCTCAACGGCTGGGAACTGGGCGGCGGTTCGGTGCGTATCCACCGCGCCGACGTGCAGAGCAAGGTGTTCCGCGCGCTGAAGATCGGCGCGGAGGAAGCGCAGCTGAAGTTCGGCTTCCTGCTGGATGCGCTGCAATACGGCGCGCCGCCGCACGGCGGCCTCGCATTCGGTCTCGATCGTCTGGTGACGATGATGTGCGGCGCCGAATCGATCCGCGATGTGATCGCTTTCCCGAAAACGCAGCGCGCGCAGGATCTGTTGACGCAGGCGCCGTCCGAAGTCGACGAAAAGCAATTGCGCGAACTGCACATCCGCCTGCGCAACGTGGAGCCGGCAGCCAAGGCGTAAAACGTTTTGCGGCATAATCGAAGGGCGCGGACATCCGCGCCCTTTTTTTATCCATTCTGAAAAGCGCAGCCATGAGCGCCAAGCCCTACAAGATTCCGGAATCGGTGCTGGTGGTGATCCACACCGAGGACTTGCACGTATTGCTGATCGAGCGCGCCGACCGGCCGGGCTTCTGGCAATCGGTCACCGGCTCCAAGGATGCAAAGGACGAACCGCTGCAGGAAACCGCGATCCGCGAAGTGGCGGAGGAAACCGGCATCCGCATCGTGCAGGCTTCGCCCGAGCAGGGAGATCGCGCGACAGACGAACGCACCTGCGTTTCTGTCATGCATCTGCACGACTGGCAACTTTCCAATGTGTACGAAATCTATCCAGCCTGGGGCTACCGCTACGCGCCGGGCGTGACGCGCAATACCGAGCACGTGTTCGGCCTGCGCGTGCCGTGCGATATTCCTGTCGTGCTGTCGCCGCGCGAGCACACCAATTTCATGTGGCTGCCGTGGCGCGAAGCGGCAGACAAATGTTTTTCCGCATCGAATGCGGAAGCGATCCTGCAATTGCCGCACCGCTATCCGCAACGGTGATCTGGGCGTCTTCGTTAGTCAGCGAACCGAAGCGTTCAGCAGCGAATGTCACAATGCGCTATCGTTGTCCTGTCGACTTGCGTGAGGATGGGCGGAGTGCATGAAGTTAAAAATCACGACTTACAACATTCACAAGGGCGTTTCTTCGTTCGGCGCGCGGCCGCGTATCCACGCGTTGAAGCAGGCAATCAACTCGCTGCAGTCCGATATCCTGTTCCTGCAGGAAGTGCAGGGTAGACACGACCTGCATGCGATCAAACATGCGACCGACTGGCCCGAGCTGTCGCAGCAGGATTTTCTTGCCGGCGATTCGCATCAATGCGCGTACGGCATGAACGCGGTCTACGATCACGGCCATCACGGCAATGCCTTGCTGAGCGCCTACCCGATCCTGTCGTCGACCAACCAGAACATTTCCGACCACAAATATGAATCGCGCGGCATCCTGCATTGCATTGTGCGCGCACCCGAGACAGAGGTGCACTGCTATGTAGTGCACCTGGGCCTGTTCGCAGGCAGCCGCAAGCGGCAGAACGACGCATTGATCGAAGCGGTGAAAGGGACCGCCGGCATGGACAAGCCGGTCATCATCGCCGGCGATTTCAACGACTGGGGCAACCGGCTCAGCGAAGAGCTGTACGAATGCCTGGGCGTGTCCGAAGTGTTCGACGAAGGCCTGTCGCGCCGCGGATTCGGCACCTACCTGCGGCAGCTCAGCGGGCGCGGCCCGCGCATCGAGCCGGCAAGGACCTTTCCCGCCGCGATGCCGTTTCTGAAGCTGGACCGCATCTATGTGCGCGGCTTCAAGGTCGACGAGGCGCAGGTGATGCACGGCACGATCTGGGCCAAGCTGTCTGATCACGCACCGCTGGTGGCCAGCCTGTCGCTGAAGTAGCACATTTCTTGGCGCACATTTGCCGGTGCATTGTTCGCCGGCCTGCCATCCTGTCGTATCATCGGGCGCATTCATCACGCACCGTTTGCCCTATGCGCCCGGTCAGCTTCAGCGGTCAAAACGAGATTCGCCTCCTGCATTGCGGCGCCGAGTATTTTCCGGCGCTGATCGAGGCATGCGATGCGGCGCGCAGCGAAATCTATCTCGAGACCTATATCTTTGCCGCAGATGACACTGCAGACAGCGTCAAGGCGGCGCTGCTGCGTGCCGCCGCGCGCGGTGTGCGGGTCAATCTGCTGACCGACTGGATCGGCACTGGCAACCGGCAAAGCGCGCTGCTGCAAAAGGAATTTCTCGCTGCCGGCGCGGCCTATCGCAGTTTCAATCCATGGTTCGTACGTGGCATTCCGCGCATGCACCGCAAGCTGTGCGTGGTGGATCGGCAGCTGGCCTTCCTCGGCGGCCTGAACATCGTCGACGATCTGCGCGACGACGATCATCCGGAAATCGTGTTGCCCGCGCCGCGCTGGGATTTCGCGGTGCGCGTCGAAGGCCCGCTGGTCGCGGTCATCCATTGGGAAGCGGCGCTGCACTGGGCGCGGCAGGGTCGGCTGAG
>DATMTZ010000058.1:0-11555 GCA_035563975.1 Oxalicibacterium sp.
GTCCGCTGGATACGCTTGGCCCGCTCAATGCACAGCATTCCGCGCCGCTGAACGTGCGCGCCGCCAATCCACTGGGGCGCGCACCGATCACCGACGTACTCGATGTCGGCGTGCGCGCCATCAACAGCATGCTGACGGTCGGTCGCGGGCAGCGCATGGGCCTGTTCGCCGGTTCGGGCGTCGGTAAAAGCGTTTTGCTCGGCATGATGGCGCGCTACACGACCGCCGACGTGATCGTGGTCGGCCTGATCGGCGAACGGGGCCGCGAGGTGAAAGAATTCATCGAACAGATTCTCGGCGCCGAAGGCCTGGCGCGCTCGGTCGTGGTCGCCGCGCCGGCCGATACGCCACCGCTGATGCGCATGCAGGGCGCCGCCTACGCAACCGCCATCGCCGAGCATTTCCGCGATGAAGGCAAGGACGTGCTGCTGATCATGGATTCGCTGACGCGCTATGCGATGGCGCAGCGCGAGATCGCGCTTGCGATCGGCGAGCCGCCCGCCACCAAGGGTTATCCGCCATCGGTGTTCGCCAAGCTGCCGGCCCTGGTCGAACGCGCCGGCAACGGCAAGGAAGGCGGCGGCTCGATCACCGCGTTCTACACCGTGCTGACCGAGGGCGACGATCAGCAGGATCCGATCGCCGACGCGGCGCGCGCGATCCTGGACGGCCACATCGTGCTGAACCGCTCGCTGGCGGAAGCCGGCCACTACCCGGCGATCGATATCGAGCAATCGATCAGCCGCGCAATGCACAACATCACGACGCCGGATCACCAGAAGCTGACCCGCAAGCTCAAGCAGCTGACGTCGCGCTACCAGCGCAACCGCGACCTGATCAGCGTCGGCGCCTATAGCGCCGGCACCGACCCGGTGCTGGATGAAGCCATTCGGCTGAACCCGAAAATAGAGTCATTCTTGCAACAAGACATTACCGAACGCGCCACCATAAACGAGAGTTTGGGGCAACTTGCCACGCTATTCTCGTGATTGGATTTTCGGTGCGATCACTATAATTTTTCATCATGGCGAATCCGTCCGCACTGGAAACACTGATCGAGCTGGCCGTCCGGGATTCCGACGAGGCCGCCAAGCGCCTGGGCAAATGCGTGGCGACCGCGGCGGAAGCCGAACAGAAGCTCGAACTGCTGAAGCAATACCGTGAAGACTATGCGCAGCGTTTCCAGCAAAACCTGACATCCGGTCTGAGCGCGAACGGTTATCACAATTACCAGGTGTTCCTCGCCAAGCTGGAACAAGCGATTACTGGTCAGCAACAGGTCGTACAGGATGCGCACCAACGCGTGGAACGCGAACGTTCTGCCTGGCAGGCATGCGAGCGCAAGCGCATGTCCTACGACACGCTGGCCACACGTGCGCAAAAGGCGCAACAGGTCAAGGAAAACAAGCGCGACCAGAAGCAGATGGACGAACATGCAGCAAGGCAGCTGCTGTACAAACGATAACGGCGCCGCCATACGAACGGCGATACGTCACAAAGCAAAACCATCGAAAGCGACAGAAATCATGAACACTTCCGCAGTCAACAGCCCTGTCAATCTGCTGCAGAACGTCGTGCCGACCGCCGGCAAGGCGGACACGGGCAATGCAGACGGCGCATCGTTCAACCAGATGTTGTCGCGCGAAATGTCATCAGCGGACAAGTCAGGCGCGCCATCTGCGGCCCAGCCGGCGCAGCCTGCGGGCAGCAAGGATGCGCCGAAATCGGTGCAGCAGGACGGCAACGGCAAGGATGACACGGCGAAGAGCGACACCGCGGCAAACAGCCAGGACGCTGCAGCGACAGACGCTGGCAAGAAAGCCGACGACGACGGCAAGGTTGCCTCCGGCAAGGATGTCAAGAAGGGTGAAGACAAGGATACCGACAAGCTGGACCCGACCGACCAGGCGGGCATCGCGGCCTTCGTCGCTGCGCTGACCAGTGCCAAGGCGTCGCCTGCGGAAGCGGCAACAGCCGAGACCGCACAGCCGGTGGTAGCGGCGGTCGACGGCAAGGGTGAAATCAAGGCGAAAAACGACCGGATCGATATCGCCAGCAAGATCGCCAATCAGGATGCCGCAGCATCCGGCAGTGAACAAGATGCAGTCGGCAAGAAATCGGATTTCGTTTCCGCACTGGACAAGGCCAAGGCCGATACCGGCAGTGACGGAAAGGACGCTTCTACCTCAGAAAAATCTTCGGAGGCGGCGAGCGTCAAGACTATCAAAGTGCTCGATGGCGCCGCTGCCGCGAACAGTGCGGCCAGCGTGCCGCAAACCTTTGCCGCCGCAATTGCCGCAGCAGTCGTCCAGCCGAACAGCGCCGCGCCGAATGCGACGGCGTCCAGCGAACTGCTGCCGCCCGTCGGCGGCGCCGGCTGGGACGATGCTCTCGGCCAGAAAGTGGTCTGGATGGCAAAAGGTATGGAACAGACTGCCACGCTGACGCTCAATCCGCCCGACCTCGGCCCGATGCAGGTCACGGTCAACGTTTCCAACAACCAGGCCACCGCGAGCTTCGTCGCGCATCAGCCGGAAGTCCGCCACGCGCTGGAAGCTTCGATGCCGCGCCTGCGCGATATGCTGAACGAAGCGGGCATCCAGCTCGGCCAGTCCAGCGTCAGCGCCGGCATGCCGAATCAGCAAGGCGGGTTCGATGAAGCGCGGCACAACGGCAGCGGCCGTCGTGCCGGCAGCGGCGAGCTGGTCGATACGACGGCGCATGTCTCCCATGTACCGGCGCCGCGCGGCGGCAGCGGCATGGTCGATACCTTCGCCTGACCTGCGTGCGGGCGCTGCAGCCTGCGCGTTTACGCACCCGCCTGCATATCCGGCAACTGCGGAACATGCCGTTGTTTTTCTCTCGCAGCGAGGTGTCGTCCACTGCTAATAATGGTTTAATAGCGGCTGCCGGCACACGCAAGCGCGCGGCTCCACAGCATGACGGCGATTCGATGCGCTGGGCGGGTACGAATACGCAGATATGCGCGATGTTCCCCTCTCTTTTCCCCGCATCCTGTCCGTCGCTTTTTTTTAATAATGGCAGCGTATCCACAGCTGCTGTATTCAAGGAAGACAGATGGCAACAAAAGCACCCGCAAAAGCAAGCAGTCCCGAACCAGCAGAAAGCAAACCGAAATCGCGTTTGCTGATCATCCTGATCGCGCTGGTGATCGTACTGGCTGGCGGCGGCGCAGGTGCGTGGTATTTCATGAACCAGAAGGCCGCGAATCACAAGCAGGCACATGCGGCGCCGGCCGAAGTCCCGCCACCGGTATTTCTGCCGCTGGAAGCGTTCACGGTCAATCTGCAACCTGGAGAAAATGGCGAGCAGTTCCTGCAGACCAATCTGACACTGCAAGTGCCGGACCAGGCGCAAGCTGACCTGTTGAAGGCTTACATGCCCAATGTGCGCAGCCGTTTGCTTTTGCTTTTGTCGAGCAAGAAGCCGTCAGAAATCCTGACGGTCGACGGCAAGAACCAACTGGTGCAGGAGATTCTCGCAATCTTCAAGGAACCACTGGTGCCGGGCGGGCCGAAAGCCGGCGTGACCAATATTTTATTTACCTCGTTCGTCGTTCAATAACAGATCATGGCCGAGAATTTCCTTTCGCAAGAAGAAGTTGATGCGCTACTGAAAGGCGTCAACGGGGATCAGGACGACGGTGGAAAGAAAGACGATCCCACTGGCGTACGCCCCTACAATCTGGCGACACAGGAACGCATCGTGCGCGGCCGCATGCCGACGCTCGAGATCATCAATGAACGCTTCGCGCGCCTGTTTCGCATCGGCTTGTTCAACTTTCTGCATCGCACCGCAGAGGTCTCGATCAGTCCGGTGCGCGTATCAAAATACAGCGAATTCATCCGTAACCTGGTGGTGCCGACCAACCTGAACCTGATCCATATCAAGCCCTTGCGTGGCACCGGCCTGATGGTGCTTGATCCGAACTTGGTATTCCTGCTGGTCGACAATCTGTTCGGCGGCGACGGCCGCTTCCACACCCGAGTCGAAGGCCGCGACTTCACGCAGACCGAGCAACGCATCATCCAGCGCGTGCTGGCCATCATTTTCGAGACGTATGCGAAATCCTGGGAACCGGTTTACCCGGTCGAGTTCGAATACATCCGTTCGGAAATGAACACGCAGTTTGCCAACATCGCGACGCCGAACGAAGTCGTGGTGTCGACCACCTTCACGGTCGAGCTCGGTCCGGTCAGCGGCGAGATGCACTTCTGCACGCCCTACTCGATGATCGAGCCGATCCGCGACATCCTGACCAGCAGCATGCAGGGCGAAACGCTGGAGATGGACAAGCGCTGGATACGGCTGATGACGCAGCAGATCCAGACGGCGGAAGTGGAAATCCTGGCCAGGATGGGCACCGCGCGCGTGACGCTGGGCGACATCCTGAACATGAAAGTCGGCGACGTGATTCCCATTGCCGTACCGGAGCAAATCACCGCAGAAGTCGACGGTGTGCCGGTAATGGAATGCACTTACGGAAAATTAAACGGGCAGTATGCATTGCGCGTGGAAAAACTGATCTACGCGGCAAGCGAACCAGCGCAAGGAGATGAGCATGAGTGACGAAAACGACGCACAAACCGCGGCCGAAGATGATTGGGGCGCCGCGCTGGCAGAACAGGAAAAGGCAGAGTCCTCGTCCGCACTGGCACCGCAGGCCGCATCGGCAACGGTCTTCAAGGATTTCGCCGGGGGCGACCTGAAGACCGGCACGCATAACGACATCGACTTCATCCTCGATATTCCGGTGCAGCTAACGGTCGAGTTGGGACGCACCAAGATCGCGATCAAGAACCTGCTGCAGCTGGCACAGGGCTCAGTGGTGGAACTGGACGGCCTGGCCGGTGAGCCGATGGACGTGCTGGTCAACGGCTGCCTGATCGCGCAAGGCGAGGTGGTTGTCGTGAACGACAAATTCGGCATTCGCCTGACCGACATCATTTCGCCGTCGGAACGCATCCGCAAACTGAATCGATGAAGCGGCGCCTGCTTTTCTTGCCGCTGCTGTTGCTGAGCGCATCGGCCGCATCGACCTTTGCCGCGCCAGGTACGCCCGCCTCTGCCGTTGCCGCGACCGGCCCGGCTTCCGCCGGCAGCCTGCTGCAAGTGTTGTTCGGCCTGATCGTGGTCCTCGGCCTGATGGCCTTGTGCGCCTGGATGCTGCGCCGTTTCAGCGCATCCAGAACCACCGGCGGCACCAGCATCCGCATCGTCGGCGGCGTCAGCGTCGGCACGCGCGAACGCGTGATGGTGGTCGAAGTCGGCGAGCAATGGATCGTGGTCGGCGTCGCGCCCGGCCAGGTCACCGCGCTGTCCACCATGCCGAAGCAGGATACGCTTCCCTCGCACGGCGATTCAATCCAGACGCCGCGCAACTTCTCCAACTGGCTCGCGCAGACGCTGGAAAAACGCAATGGCAAATAATTCCATCCTGCGCGTGCCGCTGCGCCGCGTATTGCCGTTCGTATTGCTGGCGGTACCGATGTTTGCGATGGCGCAAGGCATTCCAGCCTTCACCAGCACGCCCGCTTCCGGCGGCGGCCAGACCTATTCGCTGAGCCTGCAGACGTTGCTGCTGCTGACCGCGCTGTCCTTCCTGCCGGCTGTGCTGCTGATGATGACCAGCTTCACGCGCATCATCATCGTGTTGTCGCTGCTGCGCCAGGCGCTGGGCACGCAGAGCGCGCCGCCGAACCAGGTGTTGATCGGGCTCGCGCTGTTCCTGACGCTGTTCGTCATGAGCCCGGTGCTCGACAAGATCTATGTCGAGGCCTACCAGCCCTTTTCCGAAAACAAGATCCAGATGAAGGAAGCGCTGGACAAGGCCGCGGCGCCGCTGAAGCAGTTCATGCTGAAGCAGACGCGCGAAGCCGACCTGGCGCTGTACGTGAAGATGTCCGGCTCGCCGCAGCTGCAGGGACCGGAAGACGTGCCCCTGCGCGTGCTGGTGCCGGCCTTTGTCACCAGCGAACTGAAGACGGCGTTCCAGATCAGTTTTGCGATCTTCATTCCTTTCCTGATCATCGACATGGTGGTCGCCAGCGTGTTGATGTCGATGGGCATGATGATGGTGTCGCCGTCGATCGTGTCGCTGCCGTTCAAGCTGATGCTGTTCGTGCTGGTGGATGGTTGGTCCCTGCTGATCGGTTCGCTTGCACAAAGTTTCTATTGAGGAAGCACGATGACTCCTGAAAGCATCATGTCGCTCGGCCGGCATGCGATCGAAGTAACGCTGATGATTTCAGCGCCGATGCTGCTGGTCGCGCTCGCCGTCGGGCTGGTCGTCAGCATCTTCCAGGCCGCGACGCAGATCAATGAACAAACGCTGACCTTCATTCCGAAGCTGATCGGCATCTTTCTCGTGCTGGTGATAGCCGGCCCATGGATGCTGACCGTCATGCTCGACTACATGCGGGAAATGCTGGGCAACATCCCGATGTACGTGTCCTGATGTACGCCCGCTGATTCTTTTCACCCGCCGCCGGCCTGACCGCTGCCGATCACCATGATCACGCTCACCAGCGCAGAACTCAATACCTGGATCGCCGCCGTCATCTGGCCGCTGACGCGGATTCTCGGTGTGATTTCGGTCGCGCCGCTATTCGGCAACGTCAGCGTGCCGGCGCGCGTCAAGATCTCGCTCGGCATCCTGCTCGCGGTGATCGTTGCCCCGACCGTGCCCGCGTTACCTGCGACCGATCCGATGTCAGCGGCCGGCCTGCTGATCCTGGTGCAACAACTGGTGATCGGTTTGACGATGGGATACGCGGTTCGTATCGTGTTTGCCGGCCTCGAAATGGCCGGTGAAATCAGCGGCATGACGATGGGGTTGGGTTTCGCCAGTTTCTTCGATCCGCAGACACAGGCGCGCACGTCGGCAATCAGCCAGTTCCTCGCCTTGATCATGATCATGGTGTACATGGCGACCGACCTACACCTGATGGTGCTGACAACCCTGGCGAAAAGTTTCGAACTGATGCCGGTGTCCAGCGGCTTCATCAGCAATGAGGGCGTATTCCAGATCGTCAAGCTGGGCGGACGTATATTCAGCGCCGGCGTGCAATTGTCGCTGCCGATCGTGGCTGCACTTCTGATCACCAACGTGGCGCTCGGCATCCTGACGCGTGCGGCGCCTCAACTGAACATTTTCGGTATCGGATTCCCGGTGACGATCGGCGTCGGGCTGCTCATGATCGGCGTCGTGTTGCCCTATCTGATGACGCCCATCATCAACCTGATTCAGGAAGGCATCAACGCAATGGGAATGATTGCGAACGCCTTCGCGCCGCTTCCGGGCGCGCCATAGCGGCAGTCAGCGCCGGCAATTGCTTATTTCAGGTAGTTGAACAGAGATAGTCCGGAAATCGCCATGAACGACTGCTGCGCCGCCTGCAGCGTGTATTGCTGCTGCACCAGACTGGAATACGCTTCGACCGGATCGATATTGACGAGATCGCCGAGCCTGTCGGTGTATTGCACTTTCAAGTCGGAACCCGCGGTGTCTAGATCATCTATCTCGCTGAGGCGCGCACCTACCGACGCGCGCACCGATGAAATATTGTTGAGCGCGTTATCGATATTGTTGTTGGCGGTATTCAGGCTGTTCGCCAGGCGCGTCTGGTTGGTCGAACCGACTGCAGTGGTGGAGAGCGCATTGATCAGATCGTTAATCGTGGTGAAGATGCTCTGATCGGTACTCGGCTTCACGGTAAACGTATCGCCGTCCGCCGGTGCGCCGCTGATCGTGAATTGCGTGCCGCCCAATGTAATCGATTGCCCCGCGGCATAGGCCTGCGGCGCCGAAGGGGTCGGCGGTACGACGGATGAATCCAGATAGGTATAAGTCGTCGCGCCGGTCGTTGCATCCACCGTAAACGTCAACGTATAGGACTGGCCGTTCAATTGACTGAGGTCGCTGACCGAACCGGTCGATATGATGCCGCTGCCGGTATTGGCGGAACCGGAGGCTGTGACGAAATGTCCGTTTCCAACCAGATTGTTTTCAAACACCGCAAGACCGGAATCGCTGACCGACATCTGACGCGATGGCGCCACTTGCAAGAGGCGCTGCCCCTGGTCGCCGTTATAGCTGGCGCCGGTTGCCGATTTGGTGAACGGTTGCGTCGCGGTCTGATAACCGCTGAAGATGTAGTTGCCCAGGCTGTCCTTGGTGTTTGCGGTCGCCAGCAACTGCTCGAAGGTACTCTTCAGCTGCGTCACGTAATCCTGACGCTGCGTATCGTCCAGCGCGCCGTTGCCGGCACCGACGATGATGCTCTTGATGCTCTGCAGCTGCGTCACCACGTCGGCAAGATTGCTCTCCTCCTCCGACAATGCGCTTTTCGCATTGTTGCGATTCACCGCGTACTGATCATTGATCGACATTGCCTGCGACACACCCACTGCGGCGGCAGCGGCCACGGGATCATCGGACGGCGTCAGAACGCGGCGTCCGGTGCTGACCTGTTGCTGCGTCTTGACAATGCTGGACTGCAGGTCGGTCAACCTGCTGATCCCCATATCAAACATCATGCTGGTGCTGATACGCATTGCTTTCTCCTATCGGATCGACAACAAGGTGTCGAACAATTCGCTGACGACCTGCATTACCTTGCCGGAGGCCTGGTATGCCTGTTGATAACGGATCAGGTTGGTCGCTTCCTCGTCCAGGTTGACGCCGGACTCGGATTGCTGTGCCGCCTGCAGCGATGTCAGCAGCTTGTTTTGGGCGTCGCTGTTGACCTGCATCTCGCGCGTCTTGTTGCCGATCGAACTGACGATCTGACCGTAAGCGCCGTTGTAGTCCGCCGTGCCGTTAAGCATGGTGTGAGCGGTTTGCAATGCGCCCAGCGCGAGAATGTTGCGATTGTCGCCTCCCGCATTCGTATTCGCGCTTACCGTGAAGGTGTCGCCGTCGTGCGGCGCACCGCTGATCTGCAGTTGCACGCCGCCAAACGCGATCGTGGCACCCGTCGTATAAGGTACCGGCGCACCGGCCGCGTACGTTGTCGTTGCGCCGTTGACCGTGACGGTGACCGGCAGCGTTGCCGGAAAGCCCGAGAAGGTGCCAGCCGCAGCGTCATAGGTCAACGTGACCGGCGTGGCAACCGTCGCGCTGGTGTAACTCGCATCGATGCTGCCGGCGCTGATGCTGCCGGTGCCGGTATTCGTTGTCGGCGCGCCGGTGCGGATCGGCGTAGCAGCCGCGATCAGATTGCTGTTGCTGATCAACGCGTTTAAATCGGACGCGCCGTTAATCGTCGGACGGATCAGGAATTCGTCGCCCGCTGCCATCGTGCCCGAGGTTTGCGTGAACTGCACACCGTCGATCGGCGCGGCTGGAAACGTCGTGTTCGAATAAACGGACTTGTTGTCGGACAGGCGCGTAACCGTGTAATTTGTGCCGTCGTATGACAGGCGGTAATTGCTGGCGGTCAGTGCGTTGACGTCGGTAATACTGGCGTCGACCACCGCCGAGCCGGTGTTGGCCGTGTCGGAAGTGACAAGCGGCGCTCCAACACTGAAGAAATCCCCGCCGGCGTTGCCGTTCAGGTCGATACCCAGCTTGTGCTGGGCATTGAAAGTATCCGCCATCGCGATGGCGATCCGGCCCAGCGAGTTCTGCGCCGTATCCAGCGTTTCGCTGCGAAAATTGAACAGACCGCCCAGATTGCCACCCGTCAGCGAACTTTCAGGCAGCATCACCAGCGTGCCGTTCGCATTCTGATAGCCGACTTCGAGCCGTCCGATATCGGTCGGCGACGCCATCGTCACCAACTGGTTTGCCGTGCTGGCAACGACCAGCGGCTGTCCGTTGCCGATGAAGACGTTGTAGTTGCCGTCCTGTTCAATCACAGTGACCTTGCTCTCCTGGCTCAGCTGCGATACCAGTTGGTCACGCTGATCCAGCAGATCGTTGGGCGGCTGACCGGTGCTCTGTGCCTTGGCGATCGCCAGATTTAATTGCGCAATCTGCTGCGCGTACGAATTGATGTTCGTCACGCTGCCCTGGATCTGCTGGTTCACGTCGTCCTGCATCGCGCGCAGTTGCGTATCCATACCTTGAAAGCGCGCAGCCAGCGTTTGCCCGGCGGACAGCACGGACTGCCGGGATGCGGCGCCGCTCGGATCCGAAACCAGATTTTGTATCGCAGTGAAGAAGTTCTGTATCGACGGCGCCAGACCTGACGTCGAATCCGCCAGCATGTTATTGATCTTGTTGATCTGGCTGTAATAGGTGTCGTACTGGCTCTTCGCCGACTGTGCTCCGCTGGTTTGCGTGGCGAGGAAACTGTTGTAGACGCGCTTGATCGTGTCGACGTTGGTGCCGTTGCCGATATAACCAAAGCCGTAATTTTGCCCGGGCGATGCCGACTGGATGACCTGCTGCCGGTTGTAGCCTGCCACGCCCTGATTCGAAATGTTATGGCTGGTCGTCGCAAGCCCGGCCTGAGCCGCGGCAAGTCCGCTTTGCGCAATACTGAGAATATTTGGCATGGTCGTTATTCTTTGGCTCTACATCGGGATGAACGGCAGATCGCGGAAAAACTTGAATTAGCGATCCGACATCATGTCCGACGAATATTGGTCAGACTGACAAATTACGATTGATGATGTGCTGCAGCTTTGCCGCGTAGTGGGGATCGGTCGCATAACCGGCTCGCTGCAGACCCTGCGCAAAACCCTTCAGATCGCTGGCATTGGCCAGTACTTTTTCGTAGCGCGGATTGCTGCGCAACATCTTCGCGTAATCGCGGAAGGAATCGGCATACGAGTCGTAGGCGCGGAATTTTTCCATGCGCTTGTGCGGCACGCCGTTCACGTATTCGGTGGTGACGGCGGTTACGGTCTTGCCCTTCCAGCTGGCGCCGGCCTTGATGCCGAACAGGTTGTGGCTGCTGCTGCCGTCGGCGCGCTTGATCACGTGTTTGCCCCAGCCGCTTTCGAGTGCCGCCTGTCCCAGCATGAACTTGGCCGGAATGCCGGTCGTACGGCTCGCCTCCTCGGCATGCGCGGCCAGCTTTTCCTGGAACGCCTGAACATGCGCCGGTTGATTCGACGCCGACTTGCCGACGCCTTTCAGCGGCTTGTTGCCCTCCGACGGCAGACTCCGCAGCGCGCCGAAGCGGTCCGCAAAAGGATTCGCCACCCGCGCCGGCAACGACGATGCATCAAGTGCCGCGCCTTCAGCCTGTTTTCCGTCATTGGCAATGTCCGCCGCATTTGCTGTCTTCGGCGACAGCTGACGAACCAGCATGTCGGCCAGTCCGACGCCGCGGCTGGCCAAATTCTGGCTCATCTGCTGATCCAGCATCGACGTGTACAGCCGGGTCTGCGAATTGTCGAACATGCCGTCCTGCGGCGCTGCATCGCGCATGCTCTTCATCATCATGTTCAGGAACAGCGCCTCGAATTGCTTGGCCGCCGCCTTCACCGCTTCCGGCGAATTCTGGCGCGCCGCCGTCTTCAGCGATTCGAGATTCTTCGAATCGATCGCTAAATCGTTGGACGTATTGTCGGCGGGCGTG
>DATMTZ010000059.1:0-9408 GCA_035563975.1 Oxalicibacterium sp.
CAGCCTGCGCGCGATGTTCGCCGAGGACGATGGTCGCTTCGCCAAATTTTCGCTGGAAGGCGCCGGACTGTTCCTCGATTTTTCGAAGAATCTGGTCGACCAGCAAACCCTGACGCTGCTGCTTGCGCTGGCGCGTGAAACGCCGGTGGAACAGCTGCGTGCGGCGATGTTCGCCGGCGAAAAAATCAACCTGACCGAACACCGTGCCGTCTTGCATACGGCCTTGCGCGCACCGCGCGATGCAAGCTTGGAGCTTGACGGCCGTGAAATCGTTCAAGACGTGCATGCGGTGCTCGACCGCATGGCCGTGTTTTCCGACAAGCTGCGCTCTGGGGCATGGCTCGGCCATGACGGCCGGCAAATCACCGATATCGTCAACATCGGCATCGGCGGTTCCTTCCTCGGCCCGAAGATGAGCTGCGAAGCCTTGCGTTCCTTCGCGCATCCGCGGCTGCGCATGCATTTCGTGTCCAACGTCGACGGACACGATCTCGATGCGGCCTTGTCGCAGCTCCAGCCGGCCACCACGCTGTTCATCGTCGCTTCCAAGATGTTCAACACGTCGGAGACGATGGCCAATGCACATTCCGCGCGCAACTGGTTTTTGCAGCATGCAAGCGAAGCCGCGCTGCCCAGGCATTTCGTCGCCGTCTCCACCAACCTGCAGGCGGTGCAGGCCTTCGGCATCGCGCCGGAAAACATGTTCCCGTTCTGGGACTGGGTCGGCGGCCGCTATTCAGTGTGGTCGGCGATCGGCCTGCCGCTGGCGCTGTCCATCGGCATGGACGGCTTCCGCGCCTTCCTCGCCGGCGCGCGCGCGATGGACGAGCACTTCCGCGATGCGCCGCTGGAAAAGAACCTGCCGGTGATGCTGGCGCTGATCGGCATCTGGAACCGCAACTTCCTCGGCACCACGTCCGTGTCGATCGCGCCCTATCACCAGGACTTGCGCGACTTCCCTGCTTACCTGCAACAGCTCGAGATGGAAAGCAACGGCAAGCGCGTCACGCGCGACGGCCAGCCGGTCGATGCGGCAACCTGCCCGGTCATCTGGGGCGACGTCGGCACCAACGGCCAGCATGCCTATTTCCAGCTGCTGCACCAGGGCACGGACCCCACGCCGGTCGATTTCATCGCGGCATTGAAACCCAATCACACGCTGCCCGGCCATCACGCGCTGTTGCTGGCAAACTGCTTCGCGCAATCGGAAGCGCTGATGCGCGGCAAGAACGCGGATGAGGTGAGGCAGGACATGCAGGCGCAAGGCCTGTCCGACGACGAGATCGCACGCCTGCTGCCGCACCGCATCTTCCCCGGCAACCGGCCCAGCAATACCATCCTGATGGATGCGCTGACGCCGCACACGCTGGGCGCCCTGATCGCGCTGTACGAGCACAAGGTGTTCGTGCAGGGCGCGATCTGGAATATCAACAGCTTCGACCAGTGGGGCGTGGAGCTCGGCAAGGTGCTGGCGAAGACAATCGCCGGCGAACTGACGCGGCAACCCGACCCGGCCGCGCACGACAGCTCGACCAATGGCCTGATTGCGCGGGCAAAGGCCGCAATGTCATGAATGGAATGCATGGGCGCGGGCACATCTGGCAGAATGACAAATTGCGCATCGCATCCCGGCATGCCCTCTCACTCTCTTACTGACTTCACCTTATGGCACTGAACGATTTCGATCTCGTCCTGTTTGGCGGCGGCGGCGACCTGTCGATGCGCAAACTGATTCCCGCCCTGTACGCGCGCCACCGCGCCGGCGACCTGCCGCCAAGTGCGCAGCTGATCTGCGTCGGCCGCCACCCGTGGAGCAACGAGGAATTCATCGCGACGCTGAACGAGAACGCGAAACCGAACATTCCCGCTGCCAACCTGACGCCGCAAGCCTGGGACGCCTTCTGCGCGCGCATCCGCTATATCTCGCTCGATGCGACCGACGCCGCAAGCTACGGTCCGCTGAAGGACATTCTGCGCGACGATCCGGCGCTGACACGCGTATTCTATCTGGCGATGTCGCCGACGCTGTTTGCCGCCATCTGCAAGAACCTTGCGGCTTGCGGACTGGCAACGCCGAATTCGCGCGTCGTGCTGGAAAAGCCGCTGGGCCGCGACCTGGCCAGCGCCAAGCAGATCAACAAGGAAGTCGGCAAGGTATTCGAGGAATCGCAGATCTTCCGTATCGACCATTACCTCGGCAAGGAAGCCGTGCAGAACCTGCTGGCGCTGCGCTTCGGCAATGTGCTGTTCGAACCGCTGTGGCGACGCGAATGGATCTCGGACGTGCAGATCACGATCGCCGAAGAACTCGGCGTCGGCAACCGCATGGGGTATTACGAAACCTCCGGCGCCTTGCGCGACATGATGCAGAACCATTTGCTGCAGCTGCTGTGCATCACGGCGATGGAGCCGCCGCTGTCGGTCGAAGCCGATGCCGTGCGCGATGAAAAGCTGAAAGTGCTGCGTTCGCTGAAACCCTTCACGCAGACGACACTGGCGCGCAACGTGGTGCGCGGCCAGTATCGCGGCGGACATGTCGAAGGCAAGCCTGTGCCAGCCTATCGCAGCGAGGAAGGCGCGAACCCCGATTCCACCACCGAAACCTTCGTCGCCGTGAAGGCCGAAATCGATACCTGGCGCTGGTCCGGCGTGCCTTTCTATCTGCGCACCGGCAAACGGATGGCCGATTCGCTCGCCGAGATCGTGGTGCGCTTCAAGTCGATTCCGCATTCGATCTTCGCGCAATCGACCGGAAGCTTCCAGCCGAACTGCCTGGTGATCCGCCTGCAGCCGGACGACGGCCTGCAATTGAACCTGATGGCGAAGACGCCGGGCGACGGCATGCGTCTGAAACCAGCCGAGCTGGAGCTCGATTTCCGCGAAACCTTCAAGACGCCGCGCATGGACGCCTACGAACGCCTGCTGCTTGACGTGCTGCGCGGCCAGCTGACGCTGTTCATGCGCAGCGACGAACTGGAAGCGGCATGGGAATGGGTGGAGCCGATCCTGCGCTACTGGGAGCAGGACGGCAATGATCCCATCCTGTACACCGCCGGCACCTGGGGCCCGGCCGCATCGAGCGCGCTGATCGGCCGCGACGGCCTGCAGTGGCGCGAAGAAGCGCTGCCGGAAACCTGACGCATCACGCGATCATGCTGCTCGATTCCATCCGCGCGCGCTACGACTCGCTCTCCCCGTCGGAAAAGAAAGTCGCGCTTGCGGTGCTGCAGCAACCTGAATCCGCGATCGGCGAAAACATCGCCGCGCTGGCAAAGAAGGCCCGGGTATCGGAACCGACCGTCATCCGCTTCTGCCGCACCATCGGCTTCGACGGCTGGCATGCATTCAAGATGAAACTGGCACAGGGCCTGGTGCTCGCACCGGGCGCGGATGAGACGCCGGCGCCCGAAGACCTCGCCGCCGATCTGGTCAACAAGATTTGCGGCCGCTCGGTCAATACGCTGCTCGATCTGCGCAACAGTCTGGATGCCGATGCCATCGAGCGCGCCTTGCAGGTGCTCGCCAAGGCGAACCGGATCGAGTTCTACGGACACGGAACGTCCGGCATTGTCGCCATCGATGCACAGCACAAGTTTTTCCGCTCGGGCGTGCCGACCGTCGCCTACTCCGACCCGCATATTCACAGCATCGCCGCCTCGTTGCTGAAGGCCGGCGACGTCGTGGTCGCCTTGTCGCAGCGCGGCGGCACCAAGGAACTGCTGCGCAGCGTGCAGCTGGCGCGCAATTCCGGCGCCGATGTCATCGCCCTCACGCCGAGTGGTACGCCGCTGGCTGAACTGGCCACCGTGCTGATCCCGATCGACCTCCAGTTCCACACCGATCCGTACACGCCGATCTCCGCGCGCCTGGCGCATCTGGTCGTCATCGATATCCTCGCCGTCGGTCTGGCGCTGCGCATGGGGCCGGAACGCCGTAAAAAAATGCAGCAGGCCGAGAAGACACTGCGGAAGATCGACCTCCAGTTCGACTCGCTGCACCGCTAACCCTATCCTGTCAAAACAAGACTCAACAGCAGACAAACGCCATGAACCAGCTCGAACAACTGAAGCAGTACACCACCATCGTGGCCGATACCGGCGATTTCCAGTCCATGAAGGCCTTCGCGCCGCAGGATGCCACCACCAACCCGTCGCTGATCCTGAAAGCGGTGCAAAAGGACGAATACAAGCCGATCATGGAAAAGGCCGCGCGCGACCATGCCGGCAAGAGCACCGGCGAGATCGTCGACCAGTTGCTGGTCGCCTTCGGCAAGCAGATCCTCGACATCATCCCCGGCCGCGTGTCGACCGAGACCGACGCCCGCCTGTCCTTCGACACCGAAGCCTCGATCGCCAAAGGCCGCGAATTGATCCGCCTGTACGAAGCCGCCGGCGTGCCGCGCGAGCGCGTGCTGATCAAGATTGCATCGACCTGGGAAGGCATCCGCGCGGCGCAGGTGCTGGAAAGGGAAGACATCCGCTGCAACATGACGCTGCTGTTCTCGCTGCCGCAAGCCGTCGCTTGTGCAGAAGCCGGCGTGCAGCTGATCTCGCCTTTCGTCGGCCGCATCTATGACTGGTACAAGAAGTCCACAGGCACCGACTACACAGGTGCAGACGACCCCGGCGTGCAATCGGTCAAGCGCATCTACAACTACTACCGCAAGTTCGGCTACCAGACCGAGGTGATGGGCGCGAGCTTCCGCAATACCTCGCAGATCACCGAGCTGGCCGGCTGCGACCTGCTGACGATCAGTCCGGAACTGCTGCAGAAACTGGCTGAATCCGACGCGCCGCTAACGCGGAAATTGAGCCCCGCCGAAGCGAAGAACAGCGACATGGCGAAGCTGGCGCTGGATGAAAAGACGTTCCGCCGCCTGCTGAACGACGACGCGATGGCGACCGAAAAGCTGGCCGAAGGGATACGCGCGTTCTGCGTCGATGCCGACAAGCTCGACAAGCTGATCGAGGCGCTGGGCTGACCATGCGCTTCGAGAAAGTCGTGCCGATCCTGTGCATCTTCGATGAAGGAAAGGCGCGCGAGTTCTACCTCTCCTTCCTCGGCTTCGGCGTCGACTGGGAACACCGCTTCGGCGACAACTTCCCGCTCTACATGCAAGTATCCGGCAATGGCTGCGTACTGCACCTGAGCGAGCATCACGGCGACTGCTGCCCCGGCGCGGCCTTGCGTATCGAGACAAGCGGTCTCGACGACTTCCATGCAGCGCTATCGTCGAAGGATTATCGTTACATGAAACCCGGCATCCAGGACACACCCTGGGGCAGCCGCGACATGACTGTTCTCGATCCTTTCGGCAACCGCCTGACCTTCACCGAATCCGCGCGGGAAGGCGACGCATGAAGCCGACACGCGTCGAAGCCTTCAGCGACGGCGTCATCGCCATCCTGATCACGATCATGGTGCTGGAAATGAAGGTGCCGCACGGCGAAACGCTGGCAGCGCTGGAACCGCTGCTGCCCGTTTTCCTCAGCTACGTGCTGAGCTTCGTCTATGTCGGCATCTACTGGAACAACCATCACCACATGCTGCATGTGACCGAAAAGGTGACAGGCCCCATCCTGTGGGCGAACCTGCACCTGCTGTTCTGGCTGTCGCTGATCCCGTTCACCACCGGCTGGATGGGCGAGAACCATGTCGCCGCCGCACCCGCAGCCCTGTACGGCGTCGTATTGATCATGTGCTCGATCGCTTACATGATCCTGGAAAAGCTGATCATCGCGTCGCAGGGCGAGCACTCGGTGCTGAAGAAAGCGGTCGGCCGCGATGTGAAGGGCAAGGCGTCGACTGCGCTATATGCCATTGCCATTCCCATCGCTTTCCTGTCGCAGAAGATATCGGTCTTCCTGTACGTCTTCGTCGCGCTGATGTGGCTGGTGCCCGACAAACGTATCGAACGCGTGCTGTCCGGCGATCGCTGATCGTACGCGCGTCCTCGTTCTTTCTTCCGCCCTTGTCACGAATCGTTACAAGGCAATGCGGAACGCATGCTGGCGTGAGACGTCCCACTGGTGTACAGGACTCTTTTTCCCCATCATGCCTATCTTCCGTTCCACCACATTTTCCAACGGCATGCGCCACGCCGGACGCATTGCATGTCTTGCGCTCCTGCTGCCGGCCGGCGCGTCGTTTGCCGCATCGGCAGCCGATGATGCGGCGACCGCGGATGATCCGCATCCATTCAGCTTCCAGACCAGCGTCGCGACGCGGCACTTCCATCCCAGCCCGACCCACAACAACCATCAGAATCTGCTGAACCTGGAATGGAATTACAAGGACAACCTGCTGGTCGGCGGCGCCTGGTTCCGCAACAGCTATCGGCAACCGACCAAGCTGGTGTACTGGGGCGCGAAATTTCATCCGCTCGATTCCGTGCCGGATGCCTACGTCAAGGTGGTCGCAGGACTGATCCACGGCTACAAGGGCGAATATCGGGACAAGATACCGTTCAACGGCTCCGGCACCGCACCGGTGGTCCTGCCGGCTGTCGGCTACTGCTATAAACGTGCGTGCTCGGAGCTGATTGTGTTCGGCACGGCCGGCGCGATGCTGACAGCCGGCGTGAAATTCTGACGCCTCCGGCGGTGCAGGCATGACGAAGATCAGACCACGCCGTCCTGCCGCAGTTGTGCAATCGCTTTCGCGTCCAGACCGAGCTGATGCAATACCTCGTCAGTGTGTTCGCCTAGCTTCGGTCCGAGCCATTTCGTTTCGCCCGGCGTTGCGGACAGCTTCGGCGTGATTGCCGGCAGCTTGATCGGCGTGCCGTCGGCGAACGCGTGCTGTTCGAACATCTGGCGAGCGAGGAATTGCGGATCGCTCATCATGTCGCGCACCGAATAGATCTTGCAGACCGGAACGTCGGCCTTTTGCAAAATGCTCAATGCATCGGCGATCGTCTGCGTGCTGCACCATGACTGGATCGCCTCGTCGATTTCTGCGGTGCGCGGCACGCGGCCGTCGTTGCGCGCCAGTTGCGGATCGTTGGCCAGATCGTCGCGGCCGATCGCGATCATCAGGCGCTTGAAGATCGCGTCGCCGTTGCCGGCGATGACGATGTTGTCGCCATCGCCAGTCGTGTAGGTATTCGATGGCACGATGCCCGGCAGGGCGCCGCCGGTGCGCGCGCGCACCACGCCGGCGTAGTCGTATTCCGGCACCAGTGATTCCATCATGTTGAACACCGCTTCATAGAGCGCGACGTCGATCATCTGGCCCTGCCCCGCCACTGACTCGCTGCCGCTCTTGCCGTTCCAGCGGCCGCCGGTTACGTCGCGATGCCGCAGCGCCATCATCGCGCCGATCACGCCGTGCAGCGCGGCGACCGAATCGCCGATCGAGATGCCGATGCGCAGCGGCGGACGATCCGGAAAGCCGGAAACGTAGCGCATGCCGCCCATCGATTCGCCGATCGCGCCGAAACCCGGCTGATCCTTCATCGGGCCGGTCTGGCCGAAGCCGGACAGACGCACCATGATGGTCGCCGGATTGATGGCCTTCAGCTGTTCATAGCCGAGCGACCATTTTTCCAGCACGCCGGGACGGTAGTTCTCGATGATGATGTCGGCTTCAAGCGCGAGCTTGCGCGCGATGTCCTGGCCGCGCGGGTCCTTCAGGTTCAGCGTCAGGCTTTTCTTGTTGCGCGCCTGCACCGACCACCACAGCGAAGTGCCGTCCTTCAGCACGCGCCACTGGCGTATCGGGTCGCCGCCGTCCGGCGCTTCGATCTTGATCACCTCGGCGCCGAACTCGGCGAGGATGCGGGAGCAGAAAGGGCCGGCAATCAGCGTGCCGAGTTCCAGTACCTTGATGCCGGCCAGCGGGCCGGATGATGCTGTCGTCATGTCGTGTGGTGTTGTACGAGTTCGCTCAACTCGGATTGCAGATTCTGGCGCGCCTGGTATTCCAGGCTCGAGGCCATGGCCGGCGTGAAGTATAGCGCCGGACGGTCCAGCAGTCGCTGCAGGAACTGGCCGCGCTTGAGCCGGTACTCCTCGACCGGCACCCAGCCGTATTCTGCGCGGATGACCTCGCTGTATTCCTTGTAGACCGGTGTCCGGGCGCCGAGTATGGCGAGATCCATGTCGAGAAACAGCGGCAGGTCTGCCACCCGAACTTGCCCCAGCTCGTGCTTTTCGGTCGCTGCGACGCAGGCCATTACCGGCGAAATATGGCGCTCGTCAATCATCATCGCGACCATCGCGCGCCGCGCCCATTCCGCGCTGCGGCGTTCATTGTCTTTCAGATGCGTGTCGTAGATCACGTCGTGGAACCAGATCGCGAATTCGACGGTTTCCGGCCGGTTGATCAACGCGCGACGCGTGTCGACCTGACGCAGCAGAAACACGATGTGCGACAGATTGTGATAGGCGCGATGCGGTTCGGAATAGTGCCGGATCAATTCATCCCAGACCGCATCCGACATATCGGGATTCGCATGGACGGAATTGACCAGCGCCTGCCATTTGGCGCGCAGCCAGCTTTGATTTTCGGGAGAATGCGTAAACATGGCCTTGCCCTTTCTCGCTCTATCGAGGGCAAGTTGCCGGAAGAACCTTAGGTGGTTCGCCTGTCCAGCATTGCCCGCGCAATGGTGCCTGCATCCACGTATTCCAGCTCGCCGCCGACCGGCACGCCGCGCGCCAGGCGGCTGACCTTCAGGCCGCGCGCCTTCAGCGTCTCGCTGATGTAATGCGCGGTTGCCTCGCCTTCGTTCGTGAAATTGGTCGCCAGCACGACTTCCTGCACCACGCCGTCGGTCGCGCGCGCCACCAGCTTTTCCAGGTGAATGTCCTTTGGCCCGATGCCGTCCAGCGGCGACAGGCGCCCCATCAGCACGAAATACAGACCCTTGTACGTCAGCGTCTGCTCGATCATCAGCTGGTCCGCTGGCGTTTCGACCACGCACAGCAGCGCTGCGTTCCGTTCCGGATCGAGGCAGACTTCGCAGATCTCTTCCTCGGTGAAGGTATTGCACATCGCGCAGTGATGCACTTTTTCCACCGCCTGCGTCAGCGCGCGGCCCAGCTGCGCAGCGCCGTCGCGGTCATGCTGCATCAGGTGATAGGCCATGCGCTGCGCCGACTTGGGGCCGATGCCGGGCAGGCGGCGCAGCGCTTCGGTCAGCAGATGGAGGCTGGAGGGAGTATTCATTTAATCTTGCGGGACAGAGTTTAGCGAAGCGTACTCTGTCCCCAACTGACTAGAACAGAACGAGTGAACGGAGTGGTGCTCTCTCCAACACGGGACAGAATGCGAAGACTGCTTGTTACGATATTACCTTCAGTTATGCGATCAAATGCCGTTGTCGTCCTCGCGAAGGCGGGGACCCAGGGGTGTTGCTCTCTAATCTCTGCACGTCTCTGGGTTCCCGCGCGGCCGGCGAGGCCT
>DATMTZ010000060.1:0-4245 GCA_035563975.1 Oxalicibacterium sp.
TTCGTCGGCCAGCCAGACGGTGTCGCCGACCGCGCGCATGACCGCATCCGCAATCTCGCGTTGTGCGCCACTGACCCCTGCGGTGGCGACCATGCCGGTCACGCCCTTGCCGATCAGCGCCGGCGTGTTCGGCATCGTGCGCACGACCGCATCGTGGCCGCCCAGCCAGCGCGACAGATCCGCCGCGCGGATTCCGGCGGCGATCGACAGCACCAGTTGCTTGCCAATGTGCGGCCGCAACTGCGCGACGACTTCCTTCATCTGCTGCGGTTTGACCGCGAGGACGATGACGTCGCTGGCGGCGAGCTTCGCGTCGATGCCGGGTGATGTATCGATGCCGAATTGTTGCTGCAGACGCTGCAGCGCATCGGCGTTGATATCGACCGCGTGGATGTTCCTGGCTGCGGTGAGCTTGCCTGCAAGCCCGCCGATCAGGGCAGCCGCCATGTTGCCGCCGCCGATGAAGCTGATGTTCAGATTATTTTGCATAGTCCCTGTTTCCAAAAATCGCGGAGCCGATGCGCACAATCGTCGCACCCTCGGCAATGGCCGCGTCCATATCGCCCGACATGCCCATCGACAGCGTATCCAGCGCCAATCCCTCTGCGCGCAGATATTCGTACAGCACATGCATCTGCCTGAACGGTTCGCGCTGCTGCGCCGCATCCTGTTCCGGCTCCGGAATCGCCATCAGGCCGCGCAAACGGATGCGCGGCAGTTGCGCAATCGCGTTTGCCACCGGCACGACCTCCGACGGCAGTACGCCGCTCTTGCTTGCCTCGCCGCTGATATTGACCTGCAGGCAGATATTCAAGGGCGGCAAATCGGCCGGACGCTGATCCGACAGGCGCTGCGCGATCTTTTCGCGATCGACCGAATGCACCCAGTCGAAATGCTCGGCGATGGTGCGCGTCTTGTTGCTCTGGATCGGGCCGATGAAATGCCACTCGAGCCTCAAGTCCGGCTGCAGCGCATGGACTCTTGCCATCTTGTCCAGCGCTTCCTGCAGGTAGTTTTCGCCAAAGGCCTGTTGTCCGGCAGCCGCCGCGGCGATGACCGCCTCGGCGCCGAAGGTCTTGGAGACCGCCAGCAGCCTGACCGGCTGCCCGCGTTGCGCATTGTCTGCAGCCTCGGAAATCCGGTACCGCACAGCTTGCAAGTTCTCGCGTATTGCAGACATAATCAAAGTTCTTTAAGGCAATTATTCTCGTGATTTTGCAATTGGTTGCGGGCTGATGATGTCGCCGCGACGCGCTTGCATCACTTCCTAGCATCACTTCTTATCAAGCAGGCCCAGGGATTATAAATGGACATTTCCGAACTACTCGCCTTCTCGGTCAAGAACAAGGCTTCCGACCTGCACCTGTCGTCCGGCCTGCCCCCGATGATCCGCGTGCATGGCGACGTGCGCCGCATCAACCTGCCGCCGCTGGAGCACAAGGATGTACACGCGATGGTCTATGACATCATGAACGATGGTCAGCGCAAGTTGTACGAGGAGCGCCTCGAAGTCGATTTCTCGTTCGAGATCCCCGGCCTGTCCCGTTTCCGTGTCAATGCCTTCAACCAGGATCGCGGCGCCGCGGCCGTGCTGCGGACGATTCCGTCCAAGATCCTGAGCCTGGAAGACCTGAACGCGCCGAAGATCTTTGCCGAACTGTCGCTGAAGCCGCGCGGCCTGGTGCTGGTCACCGGCCCGACCGGCTCCGGCAAATCGACGACGCTGGCAGCGATGGTCAATCACATCAACGAAAACGAATACGCGCACATCCTGACGATCGAAGACCCGATCGAATTCGTGCACGATTCGAAGAAGTGCCTGATCAACCAGCGCGAAGTCGGCCCGCACACGCATTCGTTCGAAAACGCCTTGCGCTCGGCGCTGCGTGAAGACCCGGACGTGGTGCTGGTCGGCGAATTGCGCGACCTGGAAACGATCCGCCTGGCGCTGACCGCCGCGGAAACCGGCCACCTGGTGTTCGGCACGCTGCACACCTCGTCCGCCGCCAAGACCATCGACCGTATCATCGACGTCTTCCCCGGCGAGGAAAAGGAGATGGTGCGCGCGATGCTGTCCGAATCGCTGCAGGCCGTCATCTCGCAAACCTTGCTGAAAACCAAGGACGGCAGCGGCCGCATCGCCGCGCACGAGATCATGCTCGGCACGCCGGCCATCCGCAACCTGATCCGCGAAGCAAAGATCGCGCAGATGTATTCCGCGATCCAGACCGGCGCCAACGTCGGCATGCAGACGCTGGACAACAATCTGACCGACCTGGTGCGGCGTAATATCATCTCCAGCGCCACCGCCCGCTCGGCGGCAAAGACGCCGGAAAATTTCCCGGGATGAACGCGGGGTTTCGCAAGGCATGCCTTGCGCCGCGTGAATCTGAGCGGCTTGCAAGCCGCGAAGTGGGGTGAGCATCCAGTTCAGCCTGCCCGCTTCGGGGTGAACGTAAAGCATAGAACGCATAGGCCGCACAGCTAAAGAAACACATCGACGAAGGAGCAGCCCCATGGAACGCGATCAGGCCACCAAATTCATGTACGACTTGCTGCGCCTGATGCTCAGCAAGAACGGCTCGGACCTCTTCATCACGGCGGATTTTCCGCCCGCCTTCAAGATCGACGGCAAGATGACGCAGGTGTCGAACCAGCCGCTGAGCGCTGCGCACACCGTCGAGCTGGCGCGCGCCATCATGAGCGACAAGCAGGCGGCGGAATTCGAAGCGACCAAGGAATGCAACTTCGCAATCAGCCCGGGCGACATCGGCCGCTTCCGCGTCTCGGCCTTCGTGCAGCAGGGCAAGGTCGGCATGGTGCTGCGAACCATCACCACCGCGATTCCCGATATCGAAGTCATCGGTGTGCCGCCGCAATTGAAAGACATCGTGATGACCAAGCGCGGGCTGGTCATCATGGTCGGCGCCACCGGTTCCGGCAAATCGACCACGCTGGCGGCGATGCTCGGCTATCGCAACGAGCACAGCCACGGCCACATCATCACGATCGAGGATCCGGTCGAGTACGTGCACCCGCACAAAAATTGCGTGATCACGCAGCGCGAGATCGGCGTCGATACCGAAGACTGGGGCGTGGCGCTGAAGAACACGCTACGTCAGGCGCCGGACGTCATCTTCATCGGCGAGATCCGCGACCGCGAAACGATGGATTACGCAATCGCCTTCGCCGAGACCGGCCACCTGTGCCTGGCGACGATGCATGCCAACAGCTCGAACCAGGCGCTGGATCGCATCATCAACTTCTTCCCGGAAGAGCGTCGCCAGCAATTGCTGATGGACCTGTCGCTGAACCTGAAGGCGATGCTGTCGCAGCGTCTGATCCCGCTGAAGGACACCAAGGGCCGCTGCGCCGCGGTCGAGATCATGCTGAACTCGCCGCTGATTTCCGACCTGATCTTCAAGGGCAATGTGCACGAGATCAAGGAAATCATGAAGAAGTCGCGCGAGCTCGGCATGCAGACTTTCGACCAGGCGCTGTTCGACCTGTACGAGGCCGGCAAGATCAGCTATGAAGACGCGCTGCGCAATGCCGATTCGGTCAACGACCTGCGGCTGTCGATCAAGCTGCACGGCAAGGAAGCGCAGACGCGCGACCTCAGCAAGGGTACCGAGCATCTCGGCATCGTATGAGCGGCGTGCACGACTTCTCCGCTGACAGGCTGTCGGGCGCGCCGCTCGCACTGTCGCAATACGACGGCAAGGTGCTGCTGATCGCCAATACCGCCAGCAAATGCGGCTTCACACCGCAATACGAGGGACTGGAAGCGCTGTACGAACAATTCCATGAACAGGGATTCGAAGTACTCGGCTTCCCCTGCAACCAGTTCGGCGCGCAGGAGCCGGGCGATGCCGCCGAGATCGCCGCCTTCTGCACGGAAAACTATGATGTGAGCTTCCCGCTGTTTGCCAAGATCGAGGTCAACGGCGAGCATGCGCATCCGCTGTTCCGATATCTGAAGCACGCCGCGCCCGGCCTTCTCGGCAGCGAGCGCATCAAGTGGAATTTCACCAAGTTCCTGGTGAAAAAAGACGGCGCGGTTTTCAAGCGCTACGCACCGCAGACCAAACCGGCGGAGATCGCCACAGACATTCGCACACTGCTTGCGGAATAAACAGATACGCTTCCGCAAAACGGCCGGTTGATCCGGCCTTTTGTTTTTGCGCCGCCGATTTGCCGTATGCTTGCTGCTTTTCCCCACTCTACACATCATGGGCAATCGAC
>DATMTZ010000061.1:0-5542 GCA_035563975.1 Oxalicibacterium sp.
GGCAACTGACGGCGGCGGCGCGCGCGCTGGATCGCGTGCTGCTGCACAAGTACATCGTCGTGCCGCATTGGTATTCGTCGACGCACCGTGTCGCGTACCGCAACCGTTTCGGCATGCCGGACAAGTTGCCGCTTTATTACCAGGCCGATCCTTATGTGATCTCGACCTGGTGGCAGGTCAAACCGCGATGAGGCGTGCATGAATATCTGGTCTTATATCCTGAAGCGCGTGCTGCTGATGATCCCGACGCTGTTTGGCGTGGTAGCGATCACCTTTGCCGTCATCCAGTTCGTTCCCGGCGGCCCGGTCGAGCAGGCACTGATCGAGCTGAAGGGGCAGGTTGGCGGCGGCGAGGCATCCGGCGGCGGCGCTTCGCAGTATCGCGGACGGCAGGGCATCGATGCGGAGCGCGTGGCCGAAATCAAGAAACTGTACGGCTTCGACAAGCCGCCGCTGCAGCGTTTCTGGCAGATGCTGAAAGGTTTCGCGACCTTCGATCTGGGCAAGAGTTTTTACCATCACGAGGATGTGTGGCAACTGGTGGTGTCCAAACTGCCGGTGTCGATCACGATCGGTCTGTGGACCTTTTTCCTGACCTATTTTATTTCGGTGCCGCTCGGCATCGCGAAGGCGGTGCGCGAAGGCTCGCGTTTCGATTCGATCACCAGCATGATCGTGCTGGTGGGCTATTCGATTCCGGGTTTCGTGCTCGGTGTGTTCCTGCTGGTGCTGTTTGGCGGCGGCAGTTTCCTGCAATGGTTTCCCTTGCGCGGGTTGACTTCGGATGACTGGGAACAGCTGTCGCTGGCCGGCAAGGTGCTCGATTATCTGTGGCATATCGCGCTGCCGATCACGGCCTCGGTGGCCGGTTCGTTTGCGGTGATGACCATGTTGACGAAGAATACCTTTCTGGACGAAATCCGCAGGCAGTACGTGCTGACAGCGCGCGCCAAGGGGCTGAGCGAGAGAGCGGTGCTCTACAAGCATGTGTTCCGCAATGCGCTGATTCCGCTGGTGACCGGCTTTCCCGCGGCCTTCATCGGCGCTTTCTTCGCCGGCAGCCTGCTGATCGAAACCTTGTTCTCGCTCGATGGCCTGGGCCTGTTGTCGTACGAATCGGTGATCCGGCGCGATTATCCGGTGGTGATGGGCACGCTGTACCTGTTCACGCTGATCGGCTTGGTGGTCAAGTTGATCGGCGATCTTTGCTATGTGTGGGCCGATCCACGCCTGCAGTTCGAAAGCCTGAACCGATGACTGCGGCCGTACCATCACCGTCGATCTCGCCGGGACGCCGCTTGTGGCTGCGCTTCCGCAGCAGCCGGCGCGGCTACTGGAGCCTGGTGATTTTCTGCCTGCTGTTTGCGCTCAGCCTGATGGCGGAGCTGGTGTCCAACGACAAGCCGCTGGTCGCACGCTACAACGGAGAGATCGTATTCCCGATCTTTCATACATACTCGGAGAAAAAGTTCGGCGGCGATTTCGAAACGCCGGCTGATTATCTCGATCCCTTCATCCGCGAACAGTTCAGCAAAAAAGGCAACTGGGCGATCTATCCGCCAAATCATTATCACTACGACACGCTGAATTACTTTGCGAAGTCGCCGAATCCGGCGCCGCCATCGTCTGAAAACTGGCTGGGTACCGACGACCGCGGGCGCGACGTCCTGGCGCGCCTGTTGTACGGCTTCCGCGTGTCGATCCTGTTCGGGCTCGCGCTGACGATCACCGGCGTTTTCCTCGGCGTGATCGCCGGCGCGATCCAGGGCTACTTTGCCGGCAGGATCGATCTGTTCGTGCAGCGCTTTATCGAGATCTGGGGCGCGATGCCCGAGCTCTACCTGCTGATCATCTTTTCATCGATCTTTCAGCCCAGCATCGGCCTGCTGCTGATCCTGCTGTCGCTGTTCGGCTGGATGGGGCTGTCCGATTACGTGCGCGCCGATTTCCTGCGCAACCGCAATCTCGAATATGTACAGGCGGCACGCGCACTCGGCTTGTCGAACCGCCAGATCATCTGGCGCCACGTGCTGCCGAACAGCCTGACGCCGGTTGTCACCTTCCTGCCATTCCGCATGAGTGCGGCCATCCTGGCATTGACCAGTCTGGATTTTCTCGGCCTCGGCGTGCCGCCCGACACCGCCAGCCTCGGCGAGCTGCTGGCGCAGGGCAAGAACAATCTCGATGCATGGTGGATCGCCGTGTCGACCTTCATCGTGCTGACCGTGACGCTGCTGTTGCTGACCAATATCGGCGATGCCTTGCGCAATGCGCTCGACGTGCGGAGGCGCACATGAGCCTGCTGGATGTGCGGAATCTGAATGTTCGTTTCGGCGACGCGCAGGTGGTGCGCGACGTGAGTTTTCAAATCGCCGCCGGAGAGAAGTTCGCGCTGGTCGGAGAGTCCGGTTCGGGAAAGACCGTCACCGCCTTGTCCATCCTGCGGCTGAACCAGGACGCCGCGTATGAAGGGTGCATCCTGCTGGAAGGACAGGACATCCTGCAGCGCAGCGAGCCGGCAATGCGCGCGGTACGCGGCAAGGATGTCGCGATGATTTTCCAGGAACCGATGACCGCGCTCAATCCGCTGTTCACGATCGGCAACCAGATCGCCGAAGTGCTGATGCTGCACGAGGCCATCGACGCGCCGGCGGCCGCCTTGCGGACGATCGAGCTGCTCGACAAGGTCGGCATCGCGGAACCGCAGCGGCGCGCGCTTGCCTATCCGCACCAGCTGTCCGGCGGTCAGCGTCAGCGCGCGATGATTGCGATGGCGCTCGCCTGCAAGCCGAAGCTGCTGATCGCGGACGAGCCGACTACCGCGCTCGACGTGACCATCAAGGTGCAGATTCTCGAATTGCTGAACCGCCTGCAACGCGAGGAAAACATGGCGGTGCTGATGATTACGCACGACCTGAACCTTGTGCGGCATTTCGCCGATCGCGTCGGCGTGATGGAGAAAGGGCGTCTGATCGAAAGCGGCGACACCGCGCAGGTATTTGCGCAACCGCAGGAACTGTATACGCGCACCTTGCTGGCGAGCCAGCCGCAGCGCCTGGTCGGCAATGCGGAAGCAGCACAGCCGTTGTTGCTGCAGGCGGAACAGGTGCGCTGCAGCTTTGCCATCCGCAAGGGCTGGTTCAAATCGATTCCCTTCGTTGCGGTCGACGACATCAGCCTGCAGCTGCGCCGCGGCGAGACGCTCGGCATCGTCGGCGAATCCGGTTCCGGCAAGTCGACGCTCGGCCTGGCGCTGCTGCGGCTATCCGCCGCGCGGGTGAGCGGCGATATCGTCTTTTGCGATCACGAAATAGCCGTGATGCCGGAACGCGCCTTGCGGCCTTTGCGCGCGCGCATGCAGGTGGTTTTCCAGGACCCGTTTGCTTCGCTGTCGCCGCGCCGCACGATCGAGCAGATCGTCGGCGAAGGCCTGGCGTTGCATCGACCCGAGCTCGGACGCGATGAAATACGCCATGCAGTGGCGCAGGCGCTGGAAGAGGTCGGTTTGTCGGTCGATATGATGGCGCGCTATCCGCACGAATTCTCCGGCGGCCAGCGCCAGCGCATCGCGATAGCGCGCGTACTGGTATTGCAGCCCGATCTGGTGTTGCTGGATGAGCCGACATCCTCGCTGGATGTCTCGGTGCAGCAGCAGGTGCTGTCGTTGCTGGCCGAGCTGCAGCGCCGGCACGGCATGGCCTACCTGTTCATCAGCCACGATCTGGCCGTGATCCGCGCGATGGCGCATCGCGTGCTGGTGATGAAGGACGGGAAGGTGGTGGAAAGCGGCGTCGCCGAAGCGGTGCTGACAAAGCCTGCGCATAACTACACGCAGCGGCTGTTGGCTGCCGCCAGCTATGCAGGTTCGAGCGGCGGCTAGCCGCTTTGAGCGCTTCGCGGAACGGCAGTGATTAGATGACGATTATTTGCTGGCGAGTTTTTCGACGTAGCGGCTGGATGCCACCGCGGTCTTTTTGCCATGCTTGGTCGAGCGGGCAGCGACCTTGGTTCTCACGCTTTTGACCGCCTTGCGCACGTTGCGCGATTTGGAAGCGACGCGCTGCGGCACATACAGCTCGAGCTTCTGGCCGCTTGCCAGTTTGTCCTGTCGCAAATCATTCCAGTGCTTGATCTGCGCAATGGTGACGCGATAGCGGTTGGCGATGCTGCGGATCGTGTCGCGCTTCTTGACCGTGACATTGATGCGGCGGCTTTCCGGCACGTCCGGCGTCATTGCCAGCTTCGCGTTGTCGGCCACTTCCTGCGTGATGTCCTGCTGCGCGCTGCTGTCGCCGCCGATGCGCGGCACCAGAATGGTGGAGCCGGCCTTCAGCAGCATCTTGGGCGGAATGTTGTTCGCTTCGCGGATTACCTGCGGCGTGGTGTGGAACTTCGCGGCGATCGTTTCGATGCGGGTGCGCGCATTGGTGATCTTGTGCGCGGTCCAGGACGACAGCGCGTGCGTCCATTTTGCCAGGTTGGTCTTGAATTTTTCCGCGTTGCTTTGGGGTAGCAGGATCTGTGTATTCGAGCTGCCGGTAATCACGGGGCGATTGAATTGCGGGTTCAGTGCCTTGAATTCATCCATCGGCAATTCGGCCAGCTGCGCTGCCAGCTTGACGTCGATGTCGCGCGTCTTCGATACGGCAACAAAGTAGGGCTGGTTGTCCACTTTCGGCAGCGCGATGCCGTAGGTCTCCGGCGCGGCGATGATGTTCTTGACCGCTTGCAGCTTCGGCACGTAGTTACGGGTTTCGGCCGGCATGTATGCCGACAGGCTGTTGAAGTCGATCGGCTTGCCGGCGGCTTCGGCCTTTCGGATGGCGCGCTGCACCGAGCCTTCGCCCCAGTTATAGGCGGCCAGCGCGAGCTGCCAGTCGCCGAACATGTCGTACAGCTTCTGCAGATAGGTCAGCGCGGCGTCGGTCGAGGCGATCACGCTGCGGCGCTCATCCTTGAACATGTTCTGCTTCAGGTTGAAATCACGCCCGGTCGATGGAATGAACTGCCACATGCCGGCGGCCTTGGCGCTGGAATAGGCTTGCGGATTGAACGCGGATTCGATGAAGGGCAGCAGCGCCAGTTCGGTCGGCATGCCGCGCTCTTCGAGCTCCTCGACCACATGGTACAGATACATCGAAGCGCGCTTGGTAGTGCGCGCAATGTAGTCGGGACGCGAGGTGTACCAGGTGGTCTGGTTGTTGACCAGCGTGTTGTCGACCAGGTCGGGAATGCCGAAGCCCTTGCGGATGCGGGCCCAGACATCGACATCGCTATTGACGACGAACTCGCTCAGCGGGTCATCGGCGAAATTGGGATTGTCTTGCAGCGCCGCATCTTGCGCCCAGTTGTACGGCGGCAAGGAGAGGTCGCTTGCCGCAGTGAAACCTGAAAGGCTAAGCAGAAAAACAAAGGCAGGGGCGGCCTTGGCGATCTTCTTCAAGTCGGTCGAATGCATGGAGTCTCGCTAAATGACCGACCCATGATCAGCCGGTTGGGAAATAATCGCAGAGTTTACGTAAAGCCGTCTTCGTGCGTCAAG
>DATMTZ010000062.1:0-3413 GCA_035563975.1 Oxalicibacterium sp.
CGCGCCGCCATGCCAGGAATCAGCGCCACGCAGATCTGCCAGTTGAAGCCGATCGGCGCAAACACATATTCGAGCAGGTGGCCGATGCGGCCGGCCAGACTGTAATCAATGGCCGGCAGCGTCGCGCCTTCCGGCGGCGCAGGAAAGGTCGACAGAAACCACAGCAGGATTGTCACCGACAGGATGATGGTCGTCACGCGGCGCAGGAAAATCATCGCGCGTTCCCACAAGCCGATGGCGATGTTGCGCGCGCCGGGCATGCGATAGGACGGCAGCTCCATCAGCAAGGCATGTTCGCTCTTGTCCTTGCGCATCCACTTGATGAAGGATGCGACGGCAAAGGCGCTGGCGATGCCGGCCACATACAGCACGAACAGCACGATGCCCTGCAAGTTGAACAGACTCCACACCGTGCGCTGCGGAATGAAGGCAGCGATCAGCAAGGTGTACACCGGCAGGCGCGCGGAACAGGTCATCAGCGGCGCGACAAGAATCGTCGTCAGCCGGTCGCGCGGATCCTGGATCGTGCGCGTGGCCATGATGCCGGGAATCGCACAGGCAAAGCTGGACAGCAGCGGAATGAAGGAACGCCCCGTCAGCCCCGCCTTGAACATGATGCGGTCCAGCAGGAAAGCGGCGCGCGGCAGGTAGCCGGATTCTTCCAGTACCAGAATGAACAGGAACAGGATCAGGATCTGCGGCAGGAACACCAGCACCGAACCGAGGCCCGCGAAAATGCCGTCGCCGATCAGGCTGCGCAGCAAGCCTTCCGGCATCGCGCCGGTGATCCACGCGCCGAGCGCCGTCACGCCGTTGCCAATGCCATCCATCAGCGGCTCGGCCCAGGAAAACACCGCCTGGAAAATGAAGAACATGACGACGGCCAGGATCGCCAGGCCGAAGACCGGATGCAGCACGACGCGATCGATGCGGTCGTCCAGCGCATCGGTCGCGCTCGGCATGGTGACCGCAGCCGCCAGGATGCGGCGCACGACGGCGTGCGGATCGGCATCCGGATCGAACGCCTGCGCGCGTTGCGTATCGACGGTCTTGTCCAGATGTTCGACCAGCGCCTGCGCGCCGCCGGCCTTGATCGCCACCGTTTCGATCACGTCCATGCCGAGCTGCCGCTGCAGCTCCTCGCGGTCGATGGTGATGCCGCGCCGGCGCGCCGCATCCATCATGTTCAGCGCCAGCACCATCGGGCGGCCGAGCCGTTTTACTTCCAGCACAAACCGCAGGTGCAGGCGCAGGTTGGTCGCATCCGCCACGCATACGATCAGGTCGGGCTCGGCCTCCCCCGGCAAGCGGCCCAGGCAGATATCGCGCGTGACCACTTCATCCGGACTGGTCGCTTCCAGGCTATAGGCGCCGGGCAGGTCGAGCAGCTTGAACAGGCGGCCGGACGGCGCGGTGAAGCGCCCTTCCTTGCGCTCCACCGTGACGCCGGCGTAATTCGCGACCTTCTGCCGGCTGCCGGTGAGCTGGTTAAACAGGGCCGTCTTGCCGCAATTGGGATTGCCGACCAGCGCGATGAGAGATGAAGACATGGGCGTACTTAATCAGGCCAGGTGAATGCGCACGCGCTGCGCTTCCGCGCGGCGCAAGGCAAAACGGGTAAAGCCGATCTGCACCAGCAGCGGATCGGCGCCGAGCGGGCCACGTGCCACAATGCGCACGGGTTCGCCGTTGACGAATCCCAGTTCACGAAGCCGCTTCGCGATCGGATCGTCGCCGGAAGCGTTTTCCACATCATCGATGACTGCAGGGGTAAAGGGACTCAGCTCGGACAGGTTCACAAAAAAGCCAAATACAAATAACAATGATTCTCATTATATGCGTTCTTTCCCAAAGATTGTGATGCCGTTACGCATCGGTATGCGCCCCGAACGGCTTCGTTGTGCAAATAACAAGATCGCGGCCGGCAATCCACAGTTTTGACGAGCGGGAACGCGGAGGAATCGCGTTTCATCCAATGTCACGAACACAGCAAAAGAGAGAAGCGATGCAAACGCAAGGCAAGCAATCCGCCCCGACAGAATGGTCCGACGCCGAGATCGCCCACCGCATTGCGAAGGGCGACGAACAAGCGCTCGAACAGTTGATGCGGCGCTACAACCGGCCGCTGTACCGCACCGCGCGCAGCATCGTGAAAGACGACAGCGAGGCGGAAGACGTGCTGCAGGAAGCCTACCTGCTCGCCTTTCGCAATATCGGCAAGTTCCGCGGCGACGCTACGCTGCGTACATGGCTGACGCGGATCGTGATCAACGAAGCCATTGCGCGTTCGCGCAAGACCGCACGCCGCGCACAGGTCATCCAGCTCGACGGCGACGCCGCGTGGGTAAACGAAGCAGCAGAGGCCAGCATGAACAAAGCCACACCTGAACAACCGGAAGCCGGCGTCCTGCACGCCGAAGCCCGCCGCATGCTGGAGCGGCACATCGACGCCCTGCCCGACGCTTTCCGTACCGTGTTCGTGTTGCGCGCGCTGGAAGAAATGACGGTAGAGGAAACCGCATCCTGCCTCGCCATTCCCGAAGCGACCGTGCGCACACGATTTTTCCGCGCGCGCGGCCTGCTGCGTGAAGCGCTGGCCCGCGAAATCGATTTCGTCTATGAGGAAGCGTTCTCCTTCGACGGCGCCCGTTGCGACCGCATCGTGGCCGGCGTGCTGGAACGCGCCAGGAATGCCCGGGCCGACAAGGCCTGATCAAGAGCGCAACACATAACTAATGGAGAACACCATGTCCTTTCTACATCAAGCGGATGAACTGTCGATGCCGAATGCACGCCGTTCCTTTCTGGGCCAATCCGGCCTGCTACTGTCCGGCGCAGCGGTTGCGCTGCTGGCCGGCCGCGATGCGCTGGCGGCCAGCAAGGGCGGTGAATCGAGTGTCGCCGACGTTCGCATTCTGAACACGGCGCTCGGCGCTGAGCTGGAAGCCATCTCCGCTTATCAACTCGGCGCGGAAAGCGGTTTGCTGCAAAAGCCGGCACTCGATCTCGCCATCACCTTCCAGGGACACCACAAGGCGCACGCCGATCTGCTGCAAAAAACCATATTCAAGCTCGGCGGCCAGGCGGTTGAACCGAAAAAGGCCTACACTTTCCCTACCGATAAACTGAAATCGCAAGCGGATGTCCTGCGTTTTGCCGCGATGCTGGAAAAAGGCGCAGTCAGCGCCTATCTTGGCGCGGTGCCGCTCTTCGGCAACCGCGAATTGGCGCAAGCTGCCGCCAGCATTCTAGGCGACGAGGCGATGCATTGGGCGGTGCTGCGCAATGCGTTGGGCGAAGCGCCTGTGCCCTCGGCTTTCATGTCGTAAAGACACATTGATGAAGACCCTGGCCGCCCTGGTGTTTGGCATCTGCGCCACGGCCGCAATTGCGGCGACCAGTGCGCCCGCGCT
>DATMTZ010000063.1:0-6057 GCA_035563975.1 Oxalicibacterium sp.
GGCGGCGTCGATATTGCAGCCGATCGAAATCGCGCCGCGGCTGTGCGCAGCCAGTAGTTTTTCGCCGCCATCCAAAAATTTATTTGGGTGGAAGGTGTACATCGAGGTCCTCCCGCTCGGTTAACTCTCTGTAAGCAATCATTTTCGGAGAGAGAGTCATGAAGAAACTGCACGCGCGATTGTCCTTGATCGCCGCCGGCATGGTGCTGTCGGCATCTGTGCTGGCGCAGGCAGCACCGGTCGAACTGGACATCGCATCGCAGCCCTTGAGCCAGGCCCTGAACACGCTGGCACGCCAGTCGGGCGCGCAGATCGTATTCGTCACCGACGTCACCGACGGAAAAACCGCACCGGCGGTCAAGGGGAAACTGACGGTGCGCGAAGCGCTGGACAAGCTGCTGAAGGGTTCGGGCCTGCAGGTGCAGGCATCTGATGAGCGCACCTTTGCCATCGTCAATGTGACTACTGCTCGCGCACCGGCACAAAATGAACAAGCGTTACCTGAAGTCGTCGTCACTGGCGAGAAAGAGGCGCGTTCGCTCGCAAAGACCGCTTCGAGTGTACGCGTATTCGATGCAAGAGAAATTGCTGAACGCGACGGCACGATGAATACGCAGGCGCTGCTGGCCAACACCGCGAATATCACCACGAGTGGCGTGCAAAACCTGGCTCCGGCAGTGCGCGGTGTCGACGGCACCGGCCCGGCACAGGGCGGCGATGCATTTCTCGGTGGAACGCGACCACGCCTCAACATGACAGTGGATGGCCGCACCGAAAGCTACAACGAGGTGATCTTCGGTGATCTCGGGCTGTGGGATGTTCAGCAGGTAGAAGTGTTCCGTGGTTCGCAAAGTCTGCTGCAGGGACGGAACTCGATTGCCGGCACGGTCGTGTACAAGACGAATGATCCGACATTCACGCCGGAGTATGGCGTGCGTTTCATGGCAGGCAACCGGCAACAGCGTGCGTACTCGGCGGTGGCCTCCAAGCCGTTGAACGATGAATGGGCATTTCGTGTGGCGCTGGACGAGCAGACCAGCAACAGCTTTGTGCGTGGTTTCGATTCCTATCCAGGCGTTAGCGATCCTGGCGAGTTCGAATCAAGAATGGCGCGGATCAAGCTGCTGTACCAATCGAAGAGCATGCCTGGCCTCAAAAGCCTGTTTACGCTGACTCACAATGAGCATACCGGGCCGCAAACGGAAGACCTGGCACGGCCGTTCGGCGACAAGCGGAGTTCCTATCCGGCCATGCCAGTCTTCAAGCCGACCAGCACCAGTGGCGTATGGGATCTGGAAGTGCCGCTGAACGACGGTATGAAGTTCGAAAATCGCATCGTTTATGGTGACGTTCATATCCAGCGCGAGGCGCTGCCCGGTGACGGCAATGCCAGCATAGACGGTCACGACATATCGATCGAGCCGCGTCTGAGCATGTCCTCGGCCGACAAGAAAATCACCGGCTTTGTCGGCTTCTACGGCTTTTCAGCCGATCAAAAGGACGCGATCGATCTCTTCGGTGGCGGTAAATGGGACGACAAGACGCGTACTTCTGCAGTCTATGGTGAAGCCACCTTCGCACTTCAGTCCGATCTCGATTTGACGCTGGGTGGCCGCTACGAACAGGAGCATCGGCGTCGCAAGGGAACGATGGCCTTTTTTGTGACGGATTTTGATGAGACTTATAAAACGTTTTTGCCAAAGATCAGCTTGGCTTGGCACGTTCGTCCTGAAACGACTTTGGGTGCCGGAATATCGCGCGGGTATAACGGCGGCGGTGCGGCATTCACGTACGACGTGCCTTACGTGAACTATGAATACAAGCCGGAATACGTGACGAACTACGAGCTCTTCGGCCGTAGCGAATTGCTTGGCGGCCGCTTGAGGTTGAACGGTAATTTGTTCTACAGCCGCTACAAGGACATGCAACTGCCGTTCGACCTGAATCCCGATCCGTCGATCTGGTCCTATGTCGTCCGCAATGCGCCGCGTGCTTCAACCTATGGTGTCGAGTTCGGCCTTACCTGGCTGCCTCAGGCGGGATTGACGCTTGGCGCGGAACTCGGTTTGCTGAAAACGAAGATCGATGAATATCCGGGCTCCGGCGTCGAAGGACACGAACTGCCGCGCGCCCCATCCGCAACCTTGAACCTCGATGTGAATTGGCGTACGCCGATTGGCGTGGTGCTGGGCGCCAATGCCCGGTATTCCACTGCCTACTATTCAGAGATTACGAATCTGGATCGCGGCCGCGTCGATCCCGGCTGGATAGCCAATGTGCGAGCCAGTTATCCGCTCGGCAAGGTGAGACTGTTCGCGTTTGTGAACAACGTTTTCGATTCGGAGCGTCCGATCCTTCTCAACAGCGATCCCAATGCTTCGGCCGCCGCGGATACGGCTTCGCTGCCGACGCCGCGCACAATTGGTGTTGGCCTGGAAAGCTGGTTCTAATTCAACTGATGGAGCTGTGCGGCGACATGCTGGCTTCACGAATGCCGCTGGAATGTCGTTGAGTAACAGGAATAGATATGAGCAAACACTCTTCCATCCGCACCTGGGCCTGGGTGCACAAATGGAGCAGCCTGATCTGCACGATCTTTCTGCTGATGCTGTGCATCACGGGTCTGCCGCTGATCTTTCATGAGGAGATCGATCATCTGACCGGCGAACCGGAGGCGCCAGTCATGCCGGCCGATACGCCGCGTCAGAGCCTGGACCGCATCGCCGAGGCGGCACGTGCGCACTATCCGGATCAGGTGATCCAGTTCCTGTTCTGGGACCAGAAAGAGCATCCGCACATGATCTTCGTCGGCATGAACAAGAGCGCCGACGCCACGCCGGACACGCGCAAGTCGCTCATCTACGACGACCGCACCGTGCAACTGCTCGATACGCCAAACGATCAGGAAGGTTTCATGTATGTGATGCTGCAATTGCATACGGATATGTTTGCCGGCTTGCCGGGCAAGCTTTTTCTCGGCGTGATGGGTTTGCTGTTCGTGATCGCGATCGTTTCCGGCGTCGTGCTGTACAGCCCTTTCATGCGCAAGCTCGAATTCGGCACCGTGCGCAAATCGCGTTCGCCGCGGCTGAAGTGGCTGGATCTGCACAACCTGATCGGCATCGTGGCGCTGGTCTGGACCATGGTGGTGGGGCTTACCGGCGTGATCAATACCTTGAGCGACGTGGTGCTGTACGCATGGCAGAACGGACAGCTGGCTGAAATGGTCGCCCCGTACAAGGATGCGCCGCCATTGACGGCCGGCGGTTCGCCGGAAAATGCGGTGCGCATCGCGGAAAAGGCGGCGCCGCACATGGCATCGTCCTTCGTCGCCTATCCGGGAACGGTGTTTACCAGCAAGCATCACTACGCTGTTTTCATGAAGGGCAATACCGCGCTGACGTCGCGTCTGCTGATGCCGGCGCTGGTCGATGCGGAAAGCGGCAAGTTGACCGACATGCGCGAGATGCCGTGGTACGTGCAGACGCTGTTCCTGTCGCAGCCGCTGCACTTCGGCGATTACGGCGGATTGCCGTTGAAGATCCTGTGGGCCTTCCTCGATATCGTAACCATCGTGATCCTCGGCAGCGGCATCTACTTGTGGCTGCGCCGTCGCCAGGTGATCGCGGAATCGCCTGAGGCGGAATCAATCGGATTGCTTGCAGAGACACATACCGCAAGGAGCAAAGCATGACAGCGGAAGCAAGTACGGAAACAAGGCGCAACGATATTCGCATCTGGCGCTGGCCGCTGATTCTGGGCGTGGCCAGCCTGGCCGGATTGATCAGCGCGCTGGTCGGCGATGACGCCTATGACATCCTGTCGTGGTGCCTGCTGGCCTTGCCGCTGATCGCGATCGTGCGCGCCTTGCGCGCGGCAGAGTGATTGTGCGGGCAGTCAGCCGTGTCTTCAGGGCCGCTTTTTCAGCAAGGGATAAAAGCCGATCAAACCGAGTACCGGCCCCGGCAGCAACAACCAGCTGACGTAAGCACCCGAATGCGCGACGATGCCGGTGCCGAGCTGGATCGACACCATCGAGATCGCAAAGCCGATCGCATTCTGCAAGGCCAGTGCGCTGCCGACCATGTTCGGCGGGCAAGCCTTGGCCGACAGTGCGGAGAAGTGCGGCGAATCGGCTGAAACGGTCGCACCCCACACCAGCAACAACAACAGCTGCGCGTTCAGGTTCCAGCCTGTGCTGAACGGATACAGCGCGCAGCACAATCCCGAGATGCCGAGCGCCGCAGCCGCCACGCGTGGGCTGCCGAAGCGCCGGCTCCATACGCCGCCGACGATGCAGCCGAGACCGCCGATCGCAATGACCGCGAACGCATAGCCCGATACCGCATGTGATGCCGGCGCAGCAATGCCGCCGAGTACGATCAGCACGGGGATCAGCGTCCAGAATGCATAGATTTCCCACATGTGGCCGAAGTAACCCAATGCGGATGCGCGGAACTGCGGAATCGCAAAGCTGCGCAAGACATGGCCGGAACGCAGCGCTGATTTTTCGGCTTGCCGGCTGAGATGCGGCCCGTCGCCGAGCCGCCACATCATGACGGCGGCGACGAACGCCAGCAAGGAGGCGGCAAGAATGCTGGCCTGCCACGGCCAGCTGGAGCCGACCAGCCGTATGCCGTAGGGCAGCGCGGTACCCAGCGTCAGCATGCCGATCAATTGCGACAGCGCGTTGCCGGCTTTTTCCGGCACCCAGCTGACGACCAGTTTCATGCCGAGCGGATAAACGCCGGCGAGGCAGAAGCCGACGGCGAAGCGCAGCGGCAAGCCCGCAGGCAAGCCGTGCGCGGTCAACGCAAACGCCGCATTGAACAGGCCGCCGAGCGTGGCGCACACGGCGAAGATCCTGCTCGCGGCAAACCGGTCCGCGAGTCCGGACAGCGAGAAACTCAGCGTGCCGCAGATGAAGCCGAGCTGCACCGCGTTCGTCAGCAAGCCGATATCGCCGGTCGTCAGTCCCCATGCACGCATCAGGTCGCCGGCCACACCATTGGCGGAAAACCAGAGCGAGGTGCCGAACAGTTGCGCGATGACGATAGACAGGATGGGGCGCATCGAGATCATGTGGAAGCAGCGATCAGGCGATCATACACAGGCCATGCAAACGCTGCCGGACGCGCATGCGCGATACGGGATAAGCTGTGTTTTCGTCCGGCGGTATTGCCGGCAATCGAATGAGGAAGCGAGGACAGCATGCAGACGAAGCCAGTCAACATCCCCGGGCCGGATCATCCGATCACGATTACGCAGAAACCGCAGCGCATCACCGTCTCGGCGGCCGGCCGCATGATTGCCGACACGCGCGCGGCATTGACGCTGCAGGAAGCGTCGTATCCGCCGGTGTTGTACATACCGAGCGCTGATGTCGACATGTCGCAACTTGCGCGCAGCGCGCACACGACGTATTGCCCGTACAAGGGCGATTGTTCTTACTACGACATCGCGGCCGCCGGCGCGCAGGGCCGCAATGCGGTGTGGACGTATGAGCAGCCGCACGAAGCGGTCGCCGCGATCGCGGCGCATCTCGCGTTCTATCCGGACCGCGTGCAGATCGACGTATCGGAATGAAACGATGAAACGCGGACGTTTCTTGCGCGCGTGCGTGCCGCTGGCGCTACTCATGGCATTGAGCGCTTGCGGCGGCTATGCGCAGACTGAGCATTCCGGCGTGCAGGTGTACGGCACGGTCGACACCGGCGTGGTGCATCAAAGCCGCTAGCGTCAAAAACTGCGCCGGTCACGGTGCAGAGATCGGTTGCCGATGCAAGCGCAATGCCAGGTGTTCGACTATGCTGTCGCCATGTCGCTGCCCGCCCTGCCTTTTCAGATACGCGCCGATCTGTTCGCGCAACTCGCTGCCTTCGAGCATGCCGGCTTGCCGGCAGACCGCGCCTATGCGAGCCTGAATCCGCCAGGTGCTGCACGTGCGCGATGGCAGCGCATGAGTGCGCTGTTGCGCGGCCGCGCAACGATCGCTGCCGCCGGCCTGCGCAGCGGCTTGTTCACCGACCTGGAAGGCGCGTTGATCCGCGCCGCGAC
>DATMTZ010000064.1:0-3348 GCA_035563975.1 Oxalicibacterium sp.
CGATTGCCACATACAGCTGCGGCACGCCGGCGGTCACCAGCGCCCAGGCAACGCCGCCAATGAATACCGCGAATCCGATCAGATAAATTGCGAAAGACATGTTTTCCTCCTTGCGCAAACTGCACGCATTGGTTGTCAAGATGCTTCCGTTTGCGGCAAGGATCGCGTCGCCGCCGTCCTCGTCGCATTGCTTTTATCAGACCACTAAGGCGCCGCTGCGTTCTGTACGTTGCAGTACATAAGTTCACATGAACGCTTGTTCATCGGCAATCTTGCCGCAATGCCTTACTCTTCCAGCAGGCTGCGCAGCATCCACGCCGTTTTTTCGTGCACGTCCAGGCGTTGCGTCAACAGATCTGCCGTCGGCTGGTCGTTGGCTTTCTCGACCACATTGAACAGCGCGCGTGCGGTGCGCGCCGTCGCTTCCTGTGCATTGACCAGGTGGCGCACCATGTCCATGGCCTTCGGCACACCGGCGATTTCCTTGATCGATGCGCGCTTGACGAATTCGGCATAGGTGCCGGGCGTCGGGTAGCCGAGCGCCCGGATGCGTTCGGCGATCAGGTCGAGCGCGTTCCACTGCTCGGTGTACTGTTCCAGGAACATCGTGTGCAGGCTGCTGAACATCGGCCCTTTCACGTTCCAGTGGAAATTGTGCGTCATCAGATACAGCGTGTAGCTGTCGGCCAGCAGGCGCGACAGTCCATCCGCGATGCGGCCGCGATCCTTTTCCGAAATGCCGATATCGATCTGTACGCCTGCGCCGCTTTTCTTGCTTGCCATCTTGATTCTCCCATGGTGATTGATGCTTCATCATACTGTTATTTTTACAATTCAGCAGAAGCTGCACCGGGTGCCGCACAGGACGGAAAAACAGGCGCGCATGATATGATGGCGCTTCGAAAAACACGCCGCCACGACGCATCCGCGGACCCAGACTGTCCCCGGCAAATGCAGCCGTCGCACCTGTTGCCGGCTGAAACGACCATCGCTTTCCCGTTGCCCGCCTTCACCCTGATTGGACGAATTCGCCATGTGGATACAACGCCTGTTGATTACGAGCCTGCTTGCCGCTGCCATGCTGCCCGCGCACGCCTATGAACGGCCGTTCCCGAAGAACGCCAAGCGCGGCACGATGGAAGTCGGCGCGTACCCGGCCGTCGCGATCAACGACAAGGTCCGCAGGCTGTCGGCGGGCGCACGCATCTGGAACAGCAAGAACATGATCCAGATGCCCGCTTCGCTGAAAGGCCAGGAAGTGGTCGTGAATTACACGGAAGACAAGCAGGGCAATATCGATCGCGTATGGATCCTGACGGAGGACGAGGCCAAGCAGCCGCCGCCGAAACAGACACCCGCGCCCGAAGTGCCGACAACGAACTGATTACATGCAGAAAAAAGTTTTCATTAAAACCTTCGGCTGCCAGATGAACGAGTACGACTCGGACAAGATGGCCGATGTGCTCAATGCTTCCGACGGGCTGATCAAGACCGACAGGCCGGAAGACGCCGACGTGATCCTGCTGAACACCTGCTCGGTGCGCGAAAAGGCGCAGGAAAAAGTGTTTTCCGATCTGGGGCGCCTGCGCGAACTGAAGCTGAGCAATCCCAATCTGGTGATCGGCGTCGGCGGCTGCGTCGCTTCGCAGGAAGGCGAAGCGATCGTCAAGCGCGCGCCCTACGTCGATCTGGTGTTCGGTCCGCAAACCCTGCATCGCCTGCCCGACATGCTGAAGCAGCGCCGCTCGACCGGCCGTTCGCAGGTCGACATCAGTTTTCCCGAAATCGAAAAGTTCGACCATCTGCCGCCGGCCAAGGTCGATGGCGCCTCCGCCTTCGTCTCGATCATGGAAGGTTGCAGCAAGTACTGCAGCTATTGCGTGGTGCCGTATACCCGCGGCGAGGAAGTCTCGCGCCGCTTCGACGACGTGCTCGCCGAAGTGGCCGGCCTGGAAGCGCAGGGTGTGAAGGAAATCACGCTGCTGGGACAGAACGTCAACGCTTATCGCGGCAAGATGATTGACGGCGAGATCGCCGATTTCGCGCTGCTGGTGGAATACATCGCGGAATTCGAAGGCATCCAGCGCATCCGTTTCGTCACCAGCCACCCGAAGGAATTCACGCAGCGGCTGATCGATACCTATGCCAAGGTGCCCAAGCTGGTCGATCACCTGTATTTGCCGGCACAGCACGGCGCCGATCGTATTCTTGCAGCCATGAAGCGCGGCTATACCTCGCTCGAATACAAATCGGTGATCCGCCGCCTGCGCGCGATCCGTCCGGACATCGCGATCTCGTCCGACTTCATCGTCGGCTTTCCGGGCGAGACCGATGCCGATTTCGACGCGATGATGAAGCTGATTGACGACATCGGTTACGACAACAGCTTCAGCTTCATTTTCAGCCCGCGTCCCGGCACGCCGGCCGCCAACCTGGAAGACGACACGCCGCACGACGTGAAACTGAAACGCCTGCAGCGACTGCAGGCCGTTATCGATGCCAACACGCGGCGCTACAGCGAGCAGATGGTCGGCAGCGTGCAGCGCATCCTGGTGGAAAGCGCCTCGAAGAAGGAAGGCGGCGATCTGCAGGGTCGCACAGAAAACAACCGCGTCGTCAATTTCGCTGGCGGTGCGCACGGTGAACGGCTGATCGGCCAGCTGGTCGATGTCAGCATCACGCAATCGCACGGCTATACGCTGCGCGGCGAAATCGTCGTCAAACAATAATTTGCGGAGTCGCAAGGACCAATTGAAAACCAAGACCGCCGTTCAACCCTCGTATTTCACGCCGGAGCCGCTGGACAACAAGCGACTGGCGCATCTGTGCGGTCCGATGGATGAAAACCTGCGGCAGATTTCCGCTGCGCTCGACGTCACCATCTTCCGCCGCGGCGAGAAGTTCATCGTCAGCGGCAGCAATGCGGCGCGCGCAGTCGAGATGCTGGAACAGTTCTACCAGCAGGCCAATCGCGCGATTCCGCTTGAAGAAGTGCAACTGGCGCTGGTCGAGCAACGGGCTGTCATGGCGGAGCCGGACACTGTTGCTGCCAAGCCGGGAAAAAGCGATGCGGTCGAATCGGTTACCGAATCCCCGGTGCTGAAAACGCGGCGCCATGACCTGCGCGGCCGCACGCCGCACCAGACACAGTACCTGCGCGCCATCCTCGATCACGACATCACTTTCGGCATCGGCCCGGCCGGCACCGGCAAGACCTATCTCGCCGTCGCCTGCGCAGTCGACGCGCTGGAGCGCGACGCCGTCAAGCGCATCATCCTGACACGGCCGGCGGTCGAAGCCGGCGAACGGCTCGGCTTCCTGCCCGGCGATCTGGCGCAGAAGGTCGAT
>DATMTZ010000065.1:0-3575 GCA_035563975.1 Oxalicibacterium sp.
ATTCGGACGGCTCGACGTGCTGATCAATAACGCAGGCACCGACAAGACGCTGTCGATGGGCGAGCTCAGCACTGACGACTGGCTGCGCGTCATCAATACCAACCTGAACGGCCCCTTCCTGATGGCGAAGTACGCATCGGAACACATGAAGAAAGCCGGCGGCGGACACATCGTCAATATCGCGTCCACCGCCGCCAAGCGCGCATGGCCGAACGCGTCGGCCTATCACGCCAGCAAGTGGGGCCCGCTCGGCCTGTCGCACGCGATGCACGCGGAGCTGCGCGCCGACAATATCCGCGTCACCGCGGTAGTGGTCGGCGGCATGCGCACGCCCTTCCTGCTCGACCGCTTTCCCGATATCGACGAAAGCAAGCTGCAGGATCCGATGAATGTCGCGCGCGCGGTGAAGTCGGCGCTGCTGCTGCCGGAAGATTCGGTCATTGCCGAGATCACCGTATTGCCGCTGCAGGAAACTTCCTGGCCTTGACGGGGAACCAGCATGAAAGCGAAAGCGGTCTTTCTCGACAAGGACGGCACGTTGATCGAAAACGTGCCGTACAACGTCGATCCGCGGCACATCGTGCTATCGCCGCTCGCCGGCGAAGGCCTGCGCCTGATGCAGCAGCTCGGGTACAAGCTGTTTGTGGTCAGCAACCAGGCGGGAGTGGCGATGGGGCACTTCGATGAATCGGAACTCGATGCGGTATGGCACCAGCTGGACAGCTTGCTGCTGCAGGAAGGCGTGAAACTGACGCGATGCTATTACTGTCCGCATCATCCGGAAGGCATCGTGCGGCCTTACACGCGCGTCTGCGATTGCCGCAAACCCGGCCCCGGCCTGCTGCTGCGCGCTGCCGCGCAGCACGACATCGATCTTTCCGCTTCGTGGATGATCGGCGACATCCTGAACGATGTCGAGGCAGGCCACCGCGCTGGTTGCCGCAGCATCATGATCGATAACGGCAACGAGACCGAATGGGAGCTGACGCCGGCGCGCGTGCCGGACGCGTTCGTCACCGATCTGCGCGAGGCCGCCTGGTTGATCGAATCGGAACAGCAGGCGCAGCAGGAGCAGCTTGCGCTCACGCTCGACGAGTTCGCATGAGCGCCGCGCAATGGGAGCCGGCACGCAGGATCCTGTGCGTCAGGCTGGACAACATGGGCGATGTGCTGATGTGCACGCCGGCCATGCGTGCGCTCCGTGAATCGGCGCCTGGCCGTTCGATCACGCTGCTGGCCTCGGCCAGCGGCGCGGCGGTCGCCCCTTTCATTCCCGAAATCGACGATGTGCTGCTCTACGCCGCGCCGTGGATGAAAAGCAGCCGCGCGCAGGACGCGGCCGGCGACCTGGCGATGGCGCAAACGCTGCGCGAACACGCGTTCGATGCGGCAGTGATTTTCACGACTTACAGCCAGAGCGCGTTGCCGGCCGCGATGCTATGCCACCTGGCCGGCATTCCGTTGCGGCTCGCGCACTGCCGCGAAAATCCTTATCACCTGCTGACCGACTGGATACCCGATCCCGAACCCGAACAAGGCGTGCGGCATGAAGTGCGGCGCCAGCTGGAACTGGTCGGCGCCATCGCCTGCCGCAGCGAGGATGAGCGCATGTCCTTCGCGGTGCACGAGGAAGACCGCTTGTGGATGCAGCGCCGCCTGGCGGGGCTCGGCATCGCCGCCGGCCGTCCCTGGATACTGATGCATCCAGGCGCGACCGCGCAGTCGCGGCGCTATCCGGCCACGCACTGGTCGCGCGTCATTGCGCAACTTGCGGACGACGGCCTCGACATCGTCGTGAGCGGCGACAGCAGCGAAGCCGAACTGATCGCGACCATCATGCAGGCGGCAGAGCCGGGCGCATCGCGCGTGCATTCAATGGCGGGGCAACTCGACCTCGGCCAGCTCGGCGCCGCGATTTCGCTGGCGTCGGTAGTGGTGTCCAACAACACCGGACCGGCCCACATGGCGGCGGCGATCGGCACGCCGCTGGTCGACCTGTATGCATTGACCAATCCGCAGCACACACCGTGGCAAGTCGCCAACCGCGTGCTGTTCCATGACGTGCCCTGCCGCTTTTGTTACAAGAGCATCTGTCCGCAGGGCCACAACGACTGCCTGGCCAAGGTCGAACCGTCACAGGTCGCCGCCGCGGTGCACAGCCTGCTGCAGGCCGCGCCGGACGACGGACACCACGACGCCGAAGTCATCTCGTTCCGCCAATGGCGCGAACGCCGTGCGCAGGGAGCGGCGCGGTGAGCGGCAGAATCCTGGTCGTGGGCGGCGCCGGTTACATCGGCTCGCACATGGTCAAGCTCTTGCTGGAGCAAGGCGAAGAATTGCTGGTGCTGGACGATCTCTCCACCGGACATCGCGATGCCGTGCTGCCGGATGCACCCTTTGTGCAGGGCAACAGCGGCGACGGCGCGCTGCTGGACCGGCTCTTCAGGCGTCATGCATTCGATGCCGTCACGCATTTCGCATCCAGCATCAACGTCGGGGAATCGGTGATGCAGCCGGGCCGCTACTACAGCAACAATGTCGGCAACACGCTCACACTGCTGAACGCGATGGCGCGCCACGGCGTCCCGCATTTCGTTTTTTCGTCGACCGCCGCAATCTTCGGCAATCCGCATGCCACGCCGATCGACGAGGCGCAGCCGCAAGCGCCGATCAATCCCTACGGCAAGTCGAAATGGATGATCGAGCAAGTGCTGCCCGACTATGAACGGGCGCACGGCATGCACCACGTCTGCCTGCGTTATTTCAATGCGGCCGGGGCCGACCCCGATGGCATGCTGGGCGAACGGCACGTGCCGGAGACGCACCTGATTCCGCTCGCGCTGCGCGCAGCGATGGGCCGCAGCAAGCGCTTCACGCTATACGGCGACGACTACGACACGCCGGACGGCAGCTGCATCCGCGACTACATTCATGTCGCGGACTTGTGCGCGGCGCACCTGCTCGCGATCCGCTACCTGCGCGGCGGCGGCAAATCGGATCGCTTCAATCTTGGTAACGGCAACGGCTATTCGGTGCGCGATGTACTGCGCACGGTGGAAGACATCGTCGGACAGCCATGCCGCGTGCAGATCGCAGCGCGCCGGCCGGGCGACCCGGCCAGACTGGTCGCCGACGCATCGAGAGCGCACTCGGTGCTCGGCTGGCGCCCCGCCTATCCCGACTTGCGCGACATCGTCAGCCATGCATTCCACTGGGAGGCCGCGCAGGAAGAAGGCCTCGCGCAGGTATCCGGTTGAATAGCCCAGTCATTTTTTCAAGGAACGGCAAATGAATGCTTATTCGCACTACGAAACCTACCGGGACTGGAGCGTATCGGTACAGATATCCGCGCATCTGTCGCGCGTCGATCCCGACCGCGAACTGCAGGACTACATCCCGCGCGTGATCGTCACCGAACACAAGGGCCGCGATTTTCAGGACAGCGAAGTGGCGGACGGCCACTCGTATCCGACGATGGAAGCATGTATCGCGCACGGCATACAAACCGCGCACGAGTATATCGACCGCCGCATGGCGGGACGCAAAAGCCGCTTCGGCGGAAGTTCTTCAAGTCG
>DATMTZ010000066.1:0-6011 GCA_035563975.1 Oxalicibacterium sp.
TCCAAGTTCCGGCACCGTCACGCTGCGCGCCGAATTCCCGAATCCGGACCGCCTGCTGCTGCCTGGCATGTATGTACGCGCACGCGTTGAACAGGCCATCAATGAAAACGCGATTACGGTGCCGCAACAAGCAGTCACCCGCACTCCCGACGGCTCTGCGGTCATGGTGGTGGGCGCAGACAACAAGGTTGTGCCACGCCCGGTGGAAACCGGCAATGCCGACGGCAATTCCTGGGTCATCACCAATGGCCTGAAAGAAGGCGACCAGGTCATCGTCGAAGGCTTGCAGAAGGTACAGCCTGGCGCCACCGTCAAACCCGTCCCTTGGCAGAAAGCCGCCCCTGCAGCCGCTGGTGCAAACGCATCCGCACCGGCAGCGCCCGCCAAACCGGCAGACCAAGCCAAGTCGAAGTAAGGGAGCGCCGTAATGGGTAAATTTTTCATCGACCGCCCGGTCTTCGCCTGGGTGCTGGCCATTTTCATTCTGCTGGCCGGCGCACTGGCGATCACGAGCCTGCCGGTCGCGCAATATCCGAACATCGCGCCGCCGACCATCGTCATTTCCGCAACCTATCCCGGTGCCACTGCGCAAACGCTGAGCGACAGCGTGACCAGCATCATCGAGCAGGAAATGAACGGCGCCGATGGTCTGGAATACGTCGAGTCGCAAAGCCAGGCCAATGGCCAGGTGCAGATCACCGTCACGTTTTCCCCCGAGACAAATCCCGACCTGGCGGCGGTCGACGTGCAGAACCGGCTGAAGCGTGTGGAAGCACGCTTGCCGGCTGCCGTGACCCAACAGGGCCTGATCGTCACCAAGTCGCGCAACAACTTCCTGCTGTTCATCGGCCTGTCGTCGACCGACGGTCGGCTCGATCCGGTTGCGCTCGGCGACTATCTGTCGCGCAACGTGCTCAATGAAATCCGGCGCGTGCCCGGCGTAGGCCAGGCGCAGCTGTTCGGCACCGAACGCGCAATGCGCGTCTGGATCGACCCGAACAAGCTGGTCGGCCTGAATCTGACGCCGGCCGACGTCAGCGAAGCGATCCGCAAGCAGAACGCGCTGGTTGCCGGCGGCACCCTCGGCGACCTGCCGAGCCCGCTGACGCAGCAGATCACGGCAACGGTGGTCGTCAACGGCCAGCTGACGACGCCGAAGCAGTTCGGCAACATCGTGTTGCGCGCCAATCCGGATGGATCGACCGTGCGCCTGCGCGACGTCGCACGCATCGAGGTCGGCGGACAGACCTACCAGACTTCCGGCCGTCTCGATGGCTCGCCGACTGCCTTCATCGGCGTGCAGCCTTCGCCGACTGCCAACGCGCTGGGTACGGCGACCGCCATCCACAAGAAAATGGACGAGCTGGCGAAATATTTCCCGGCCGGCGTGAAGTACACGATTCCGTATGACACCTCCAAGTTCGTGAAAATCTCGATCGAGGAAGTGGTCAAGACGCTGCTGGAAGCGATCGTGCTGGTCTTCCTCGTGATGTACCTGTTCCTGCAAAACATCCGCTATACGCTGATCCCGACCATCGTGGTGCCGGTCGCCCTGATGGGTACCTTCGCGTCGATGCTGGTATTCGGATTTTCGATCAACGTGCTGACGATGTTCGGCATGGTGCTGGCGATCGGCATCCTGGTCGACGACGCGATCGTCGTCGTCGAAAACGTCGAGCGCATCATGAGCGAGGAAGGCTTGTCGCCGCGCGATGCAACGCGCAAGGCGATGGGACAGATCACGGGCGCGCTGATCGGCATCACGCTGGTGCTGATCGCGGTGTTCATCCCGATGGCCTTTTTCGGCGGCGCGGTCGGTGCGATCTATCGCCAGTTCTCGCTGTCGATGGTGTCGTCGATGGTGTTCTCGGTGCTGATGGCATTCACGCTGACGCCGGCACTGTGCGCGACGATTCTGAAGCCGGTCGAAGCGGGTCACCATCACGAGAAAGGCGGCTTCTTCGGCTGGTTCAACCGCCGCTTCCACAAAACGGCGAATGGTTACCAGGGCCTGATCGGCCGCATGCTGGGCAAGGCCGGGCGCTACATGATCATTTATGTCGTGATCCTGGGCTGCGTCGGCCTGCTGTATGCGCGCCTGCCGGCTTCCTTCCTGCCGAACGAGGATCAGGGCTACATCATCACGAACATCCAGTTGCCGCCTGGCGCGACCACCGGCCGCACGCTCGAAGTCGTCAAGCAGGTGGAAGACTATTACATGAAGCAGCCGTCGGTGGAACACGCGATTGCGGTCCTCGGCTTCAGCTTCTCCGGCAACGGCCAGAATGCGGCGCTGGTGTTCACGCCGTTCAAGGACTGGAGCGAACGCGGCGCGGGTGAAACCGCCGACGCGATCGCCGGCAAGGCCTTCGGCGCGCTGTCGTCAATCAAGGATGCGATCGTCTTCCCGCTGAATCCGCCGCCGATCCGCGAACTGGGTAACGCGACCGGCTTCACGTTCCGGCTGCAGGACCGCGCCGGCGTCGGTCATGAAGCCCTGGTCGCAGCGCGCAATCAGTTGCTCGGCCTCGCCGGACAAAGCAAGGTGCTTGCCGGCGTGCGTCCGGAAGGCCTGGAAGATGCGCCGCAGCTGCAGCTCGACATCGATCGCGACAAGGCCAATTCGCTCGGCGTGCCTTTCGACACGATCAATAGCGTGCTGTCCACCGCGCTCGGGTCTTCCTATGTCAACGACTTCCCGAACGTGGGTCGCCAGCAGCGCGTGATTGTGCAGGCCGATGCATCCGGCCGCCTGCAGCCGGAAGACCTGACGCGCCTGTATGCGCGCAGCTCGACCGGCCAGATGGTGCCCTTCTCCGCGTTCATGAAGTCCGAATGGATCATCGGCCCCGTCCAGCTGACGCGCTACAACGGCTATCCGGCGATGAAGATTTCCGGCGGTCCCGCTCCGGGCCACAGTACCGGCGAAGCGATGAAGGAAATGGAATCGCTGATGGCCAAGCTGCCGCCAGGTTTCGGCTTCGAATGGACCGGTCAATCTCTGGAAGAAAAGACCTCCGGCTCTCAGGCGCCGGCGCTGTACGCGCTGTCGCTGATCGCGGTGTTCCTGGTGCTGGCCGCGTTGTATGAAAGCACCTCGATCCCGCTGGCGGTGATGCTGGTGGTGCCGCTCGGCATTCTGGGCGCGCTGCTCGGCGTCACGCTGCGCGGCATGCCGAACGACGTGTACTTCAAGGTCGGCATGATTGCGGTGGTGGGCCTGTCGGCGAAGAACGCGATCCTGATCATCGAGTTCGCGAAAGATCTGCAGGCGCAAGGCAAGGGCCTGATCGAAGCGACGCTGGAAGCGGTGCACCTGCGTTTCCGCCCGATCATCATGACCTCGATGGCCTTCATTCTCGGCGTGCTGCCGCTGGTGATTGCAAGCGGCGCAGGCTCCGCCAGTCAGCGCGCGATCGGCACCGGTGTGATGGGCGGCATGATTACCGCGACGGTGCTGGCCGTGTTCCTGGTGCCGATATTCTTCGTGGTGGTGCGCCGCATCTTCAAAGGTAACGAACGCCAACGCCGTATGTATGCCGCGCACAAGGCGCGCGATGAGGACGAAGCACTATGATGAAAACAATGACATGGAGCCTGCTGGTCGCAGGCGTATTGAGCGGATGCTCCCTGGCACCGACCTACAAGCGCCCCGATGCGCCGGTCGCGGCTTCCTATCCGACGCAGGAACAGGCCATCCAGGACGGCAAGTCCGTGCGCGCAGCCGACATCGGCTGGCGTAACTTCTTCCCCGATCAGCGCCTGCAATCGCTGATCGGCCTGGCGCTGACCAACAACCGCGACCTGCGCGTGGCCGCCCTGCGCATGGAAGAAGCGCGCGGCCTGTACAACATCCAGTCGGCCGATCTGCTGCCGCACCTGGATGCCGTGGCAACCGGCTCGCGCGGCCGCACGCCGGCGTCGGTGTCGCCTACCGGCACCAGCGTGGTCAGCAGCAACTACCAGGTCGGCCTCAGCCTGGCCGCCTTCGAGCTTGATTTTTTCGGCCGCGTGCGCAGCCTGAGCGATGCGGCGCTCGCCACCTATCTCGCCACCGAAGAAGCGCAGCGTGCTGCGCAGATCAGCCTGGTATCCGAAGTGGCGAAAGCCTATCTGGCCGAGCGTGCGTACGCCGAACAATTGGTACTCGCGGAGAATACCTACAAGAGCCGCGCCGAAGGCTATGAACTGTCGAAGCAGCGCTTCGAGGTCGGCGCCTCGTCCGCGCTCGATTTGCGTCAGGATGAAGTGCTGCTGCAGACTGCGCGCGTGACGCAACTGACGCTGGCGCGCCAGCGTGCGCAGGCTTTCAACGCGTTGACCTTGCTGGTCGGGCAACCGCTGCCCGACAACCTCCCTCCGCCGCGGGAGCTGTCGGACGAGCAGATCGTGGCCGATATCCCGCCCGGCTTGCCGTCCGATCTGCTGACGCAGCGGCCGGACATCCGCAGCGCGGAACAAAGCCTGCGCGCCGCCAACGCCAACATCGGCGCAGCGCGTGCCGCGTTCTTCCCGCAGATCTCGCTGACGGCCGGCGTCGGCACCGCAAGCAATCAGCTGTCCGGCCTGTTCGACACCGGTTCGCGCGCCTGGTCGTTCGCGCCGCAGATGGTGCTGCCGATCTTTGCGGCGGGCGCCAATATTGCGAACCTGTCGGTCGCCAATGTGCGCAAGAAAATCGAAATTGCGAACTACGAGAAAGCGATCCAGACCGCGTTCCGCGAAGTGGCCGACGCGCTGGTGGCTCGCGGCTTGCTGGACGAGCAGATCAAGGCGCAGGAGTCGGTGCAAACGGCGCAAGCGGAACGCTTCAAGCTGACGGATGCGCGCTATCGCAACGGCATTGCCAGTTCGCTGGAAAAGCTGCAGGCGCAACGCGATCTTTTTGCATCGGAACTCGATACCGTGCAAGTGCGTCTGCTGCGCCTGACCAATGCGGTCGACCTGTACGCCGCGCTGGGCGGCGGCCTGGTGGAAACCACGGCACCTGTCGCCAGCACGAAGTAAGGTTCGGAACGAAAAAGACGGGGGCTTCGGCTCCCGTCTTTTTGTTTAGCGAACGCTCACGCAAAGATGAAGCGGAACCTCGATCGCATGAAGGACTCAGACACTTCATCGTCCTGAGAAACCGTCATGCGCAACTCTCCCTTCCTTCTTCTCCTGCTGGCGCTGCCAGGCCTATCCTTTTCAGCCGATACCGGGCTGCGCCCTGGCCTATGGCATATGCGCGCCAGCTCCAGCCTGCTTGCGCTGGCCGAGCAGATCCCGCCGCAGCAAATGCAGGGCTTGAGCGACCTGGCCCGCCAGTACGGCTTCACCGTGCCGAAAATCCGCAATGGCGAAGCCGAATCCGACGTCTGTATCACGCCCGAGATGGCGGCCCAGCCGATTCCCCCCTCGTTCTACAACACCGAGTCCGGCTGCGAAGCACGGAATGCGGTGCGCAATGGCGATAATTTCACTGCCGATATCATCTGCAATGGCGCCGACGTGCAAGGCCAGGGGCGCGCCGAGGCAAGCTTGCAATCCCCGGAAAGTTTCTCCGGCGTGACTACCTTCAAGGGCTTGGTGCGCGGCGTGCCGGTCGACGACCGCGCCCAGACCAGCGGCCGGTGGATGGCCGCAAGCTGCCAGCCGGCGGCGCGATAGCGGCTGATACAAGTCGTAACAAAGCTTACCGATTCACGCTGTTCATGTGCGCCTCGGCGGTATCTAATGGATACAACCGAACAAGGAGACCGCCATGAAAAAAATTATCGCCTTTTCCGCCGCCCTGATTGCAGGAACCAGCATGATGCTTGCTGCCGCTCCCGCGATGGCGCGCGTCGACGTCGACGTCAACCTGGGCGTGCCGGCGCCGGTCTATGTGGCCCCGCGGCCCGTATATGTGCAGCCCCGTCCGGTCTACGTTGCGCCGCAACCGGTGTATTACGTGAAGCCGCATCACCGTCATCGCCACTGGCAGCGCGACCGCGACCGCGATGGCGTGCCGGATCGCTACGACCGTCGTC
>DATMTZ010000067.1:0-5490 GCA_035563975.1 Oxalicibacterium sp.
GATTTCAAAAGAACACAGGAAGTTATGACCGAGGCATGCAGCGGGAACAAGAACGCTTGTCAGGCTGTTCAGTCGTGTGTGTTTTTCGCGTCATGCGCGTTCCCAAAGCAGGATTCGCAAGGCGATTCGCAAAGAAAAAAGCCCGCGATTGCGGGCTTTTTCCATATGCGTTTTTTTGCAGGAACGATTCAGGTAAACGGCACCCGAAAACGCAGTGCGCCGACCATGCGCCAGAACAAGGCGCACGGCGGAATGAGCGCGGAAGTGACGATCATTTCGCCTATATGCGACAGCGTCATCGGGGTGCCGCGCAAGCGCCGCATGCAGAAGCGCGCGGTCATGAACAACCAGCCCGCACCGGCTGCCACTGCGACCGGCACATAGCCGACCGCGATACCGATCGGGGTTGCAAGCAGCATGGCGACGATGCCGTAGTAATCCCAGCGCGGCTGTGCGCGTATCTTCTGCCGATACAACTGCGGATGCTTCTTGTACAGCAGCGCGTCGAACAGGATTTTCTTCTGCTGCGAAATACTGACGCCCCAACGCGCAGGCCGCACCGGATGGACGACTACCGCCTCGGGCGCATCGATCACTTTCACGCCGCTTTCCAGCAAACGAAAGTACAGGTCGCTGTCTTCTCGCCAGGCCATCCGGAAGCGCTCGTCAAAGCCCTGCAGTCTTTCCAGCACCGGCTTGCGGCAGAAGCAGTTGGCGGTGACAAAGTCGGCGGTCTCCAACTGCTTCGCGTCACGCTCGTAATCGGTCGGCGTGCCGTCCAGCGGCATGACGATGCGACCGCGCAATACTTCCCCGCCCGAATCGAGCGCAGCAAGTCCCTTTTCCAGCCACTGCGCGTCCGGCACCGTATCGTCGTCAGTAAAGGCAATGACCTCGCTGCGCGCCGCGCGCCAGCCGCGATTGCGCGCCGCGGCAGGGCCATGCGGCCCGGAATTGGGCAGATAGACCAACGCCGGGCCGTGAGGCGCGGTCCAGCGGCGCCACGCCGCCACGATCTCCTCGGTTTTTGGATCGGGCCTGTCGTCAACGACGATGACTTCGTAGCGCATGGCAGCCAGCGTCTGGTAACACAATGCACGCATGCAGCGATTGAGCAGCTCGGGCCGGCCGCAGGTCGGGACCACGACGGAAACTGCAAGGTCGTCCATAAATTCACCATTCCATGTGTGTATACGCGTGCGCGGACCAACACGCCGCAGCCGCAGGTCACGCTCGATTGCCGCGACTCATAAATTCGATTGCGCACCAACTGTTGAGTTCAACGGTCGCGCCGCGATGAACTTTGCCGTACGCCTCCTGTCTTGTTTGTAAAGGAGACGGCAAATGAAAATCATCCTGTGGATTATCGGCATCATTTTTTTGATCGGCCTTCTGGTGGTTGGCGGATTCTTCAAGCTCATCTTCTGATGCAATATTTTCTTGCGGCGAGCCGCGCCGTCCGGTAGACAAATGAGCGACGCTGTTCCGCTGCCGCGCTTTGTCCAGATCGAACCCGTCGGGCAATGCAACCTGCGCTGCAGGATGTGTCCAGTCCAGTTTCGCAGCGACGGCCCGCCAGGCCCTTCGGCCTTCATGCCCTTCGAGCGCTTCTGCAATCTGATCGACCAGTTCGGTTCAGTCACCGAACTGCACCTGCAAGGCTTGGGTGAACCGCTGCTGCATCCCCGCTTTTTCGACATGGTGCGTTACGCGAGCAAACGCGGCATCCAGGTGTCGACCAACACCAACATGACGGTTATGACCGATGCGCACGCGGCGCAATGCGTGGCAAGCGGATTGCATACGATGCATGTCTCGCTCGATGGCGCCGATGCGGAATCGTATGAGGCGATACGCGTGCGCGCGCGTTTCGACAAGGTGTTACGCAATTTGCGGCGACTGATGGCGGCAAGAACGGCTGCCGCCAGCGAATGGCCGCAAATCAGTCTGGTGGCCGTTGCCATGCGGCAGAACATCGCACAACTGCCGCAACTGGTGCGGCTGGCGCACGCGGAAGGCATACGCAGCATGTCGGTACAGCATCTGTGCCACGATTTTGGCGAAAGCAGCCTGCCCGAGCGTTATCAGCCGATGCGGCGCTTCATCGATGAACAAAGCCTGCTTGACGAAGCGCGCGACCGGATCGATACGATCTTCAATGCGGCAAACGCGGAAGCGAACCGGCTCGGTATTGCGCTGCGCCTGCCGCAGCTGCAGCCGCGCGTGCACGCCAGCGGCACGCCCGGACGCGAGCGTTGCGACTGGCCATGGCGCGGCGCCTATATCAGTTACGACGGCAAGGCGATGCCCTGCTGCATGGTGGCGACGCCGGACCGCATCCATTTCGGCGACATGGCGAAAGACGGCGTGGCAAACGTGTGGAACAACGAGGCTTATCAGACGTTCAGGAAAACGCTGTCGTCGGAAACGCCGCCGGACGTGTGCAGCAGTTGCGCGGTATACGCCGGCACCTTCTGATCAGCTGTGCAGCGCGTAATACCAGCGCGCCACGTCCTGCGGAACGACATGGCGACGGGTGAGCGTCCATGGCAAGCCGCGCAGTGCGGCGCGCAGTCCCGCCATCCGTATGTCGCGGCGTGCCGCGCGCAGCAGGCGCCAGCTCAGGTACGCCGCCATGCCGGCCGGCATGCGCATCCAGCATATCCATAGCGCATTGCGCAGCAAAAGCTTGCGTCTGCGTGCACTGTCGCGTTGCGACGATGGATGATGATGAACGGTCAGCGCCGCGGCATACACCAGGCGCCAGCCGCGCGCGGCGAGGTCCAGCGCCAGCAAGCCTTCCTCACCGCCGATGAACAGGCGCGGCTCGTAACCGCCGGCTTGCAGAAAGGCTTCCCTCCGCACGACCGAAGCGCCGGCAAGAAAGCCGAGCAAGGCGGGCCCCGGCAGGTTATCGCGCGGCAAGGGGCTGGCCGCCATCACGGCACAGGTCGGGTCTTCGCGCCCTTCCGGCCCGACCAGCACCCGCGCGCACAGCACCGCGACCTGCGGATGCGCATCAAGCAAGGCAACCGCCCGTTCCAGTGCGCCGTCCGCCCACCAGGTGTCGTCGTCGCAAAACGCGACATAAGGCGTATCGACATAAGCGACGCCGGCATTGCGCGCCGCGGCGCCGATGTTGACGGCCAGGCGCACGCAGCGCACCTGAGGGAAATCCGTCGCCAGCATGGCGGCGGTATCGTCGGTCGATGCGTTGTCGACCACTACCACGGCGGTCGCCGCCGCCAGCGACAGCATGTGCTGCAAGGTGCGGCGCAACTCCGCAACGCGATTGTGCGTCAGGATCACGGCGGCAATACGCGATATCGGTGCGTCCGCTTCGCGCATCACTTCCCGCCGGCGACGCGGCCCGCTTCATTCGCGGCGAGCAGCCAGTAGCGTTCCTGCATGAAGACATCGGCATAACCGTTGGCGGCATTGGTCAGCGCGCGCAACTGGCTGGCATAGCAGCTGACTGCCTGCCGCTTCAGCATGCGCATGCGTTCGTCATGCAGGAATTCGAGCGGCGTGGCGCGCACACCGCCACGTTCCAGAAAGGAAAGCCGCTGCTGCAACAGACCCGGAATGCGGCGGTACAGCGCGTCTTCGTACATCAGCCACATCTTCCCCGGATGGCTGTGGCGAATCGCCATCAGCGCTTGGTGCAACAGGATGTGATCGGAATGAAACAGGCCGGCTGGCAGCATCACCGTATCGGCATCCGCCCGCTGCAGCAGTTGATGCAGGTGGTCGCTCAAGTCTTGCTGCGACGGCGTTGCATCGTACTGGCTGTCGCAGAAATCGAGACGGACAGGATGCGCCGACAGCAGCGTCAGCGCCGCATCGTCTTCCTGCCAGCGTTTGGCCAGCGCTTCCTGCGCGCTGTGGAATCCCGATGCAGCGTCCCAGCGCGTCAGTGGAGCGCCGCTCTGCGGCAAGGCGGCGAATACCGTGACCACTTCGGCGCCGGCATGCTGCGCCAGCATTTCGCCGCAGGACAACACGGCATCATCCAGATGTGGAGAAAAAACCAGCAGCTTGCCGACCGAAAGCAGAACGTTCAATGCACAACCCCAGCACGGAAAAAGCGTCGCATCTTCTAGGCTCCGGGCACCCGGTGTTCCGGCAAGGTTGACGCGCCGCCCTTGGCCTTCTCGTTTTTCAGCACGGTGATTTCGCCATCCGGTTCCAGATAGGCGCGCCGCACCTGGGCCAGATCTTCCACTTCGTGGTGGCGCAGCATCTGATGCAGTTCCTCGTCGGTAATCAGTTCGCGCCGCAGCTTATCCCGCTGCTTGACGCCATCGCGCACGATACAAACAGGGTGCGGCAAAACAATCTTGCGCATTGGCTTGAAGCGGAAGCTGAGGTAGTTCAGCAGCGTATTCCAGCCGATGATGGTGCCGATCAGTACGCAGCCGTCCGACACAGACTTGTATTCGCCGGCCATGCCGTTCTGCGCTGCGTCAGCGATGATTACCAGCACCAGCATGTCCGACACGCTCAGTGTTCCGGTGTCGCGGCGCACGACAAAGCGGAACAGGCAAAACAGGAACAGGTAGATCGCGGTTCCCCGAATGATCAGTTCAAACGGGGAGACGGTGAAATAAAACATTTCCGACCAGTCGATATCGGGCATCTCGTCTCGCTTGGTTGACACAGGAGATCACGCATTCGACGCTGCAGAAGCATCAATATGGAATTGGATGGCCGCTGCCGCGCTTGGTTCCTGTCCGCAAGTGCCGTTACCCGCAAGTAAGTTCATCGCGACATGACGAATATCGCTGAACTTTTCAGCGCATGCCAGTCTCAACTACCGCAGGCTCGCGGCAGCCGTGCGCGTTCCTCGACCGCTCGTCGACGACCGAATTTTTCCAGCGCCGTGCGAAGCACTGTCTTATCACAGGAGACTGCATGTACACACTGGGAATCAATGCCGCGTTCCACGATTGCGCCGCCTGCCTGGTCAAGGACGGCGTCGTCATTGCAGCAGCGGAAGAAGAGCGTTTCACCCGCGTCAAGCATGGCAAGCGCCCGTTGCCCTTCACCGTGTGGCAACTGCCCTATCATGCGATCGACTATTGCCTGCAACAGGCCGGCATCGAGCTGGCCGACGTCGCGCACATTGCCTATTCCTACGACCCGTCGCTGCAACTCGGCGAACATGGCCGGCAGCAAACGATTGCATTGCCGCTCGAACCGTCAGCCAGTCCCGGCGACTGGGAATCGCCATGGCAGCCGCTGTCCTTGTCCTATGTCGTCAATGCGCCGAGGCAACTGGCCAGCGGCGCGCCGCATCATATAAAGAAGCGCTTCCGCAATGTCACGGCCACCGGTCCTTACCAATGGCATTTCGTCGAGCACCATTTGGCGCACGAAGCAAGCGCCTTTCTTGCGGCGCCGTTCGACGAATGCGCGGTGCTGACCATCGACGGCCGCGGCGAGCGCGCCACCACCAGCTACGGCCTGTTCCGCGATGGCGAATACCGC
>DATMTZ010000068.1:0-13381 GCA_035563975.1 Oxalicibacterium sp.
TCAATAAACTGCTGCCGTAAATTGTTCAAGACCGCTCCATAACGGATAAAAAGTGACGAAATTCGTCGGACCCCGCCCGACGCAGGCCACATTTTAAATCCTTCCCGCGCGTCGCCGGCCATTCATGCAAACGCTATGCCACAGCCCGTGCGCCCGCGAATCGGTTATGCTGGGCGGCTTGTTTTTCCGTGGACGCTCTCTCGTATGTTGAAAATCGTTTCCGCCAACCTGAACGGCATCCGCTCTGCCGCCAGAAAAGGCTTTTTCCAGTGGATGGCGCGGCAATCGGCCGACTTTGTCTGCGTGCAGGAACTGAAGGCGCAGGCAGCCGACATGACGCCGGAATTCCTGAATCCGGACGGCTACCACGGCTACTTCCACTATGCCGAAAAGAAGGGCTACTCCGGCACCGGCATCTATAGCAAGACCGTGCCGGACAAGGTGACGATCGGCTTCAACTGCCCCGAATTCGATGCCGAGGGCCGCTATGTGCAGTGCGATTTCGGCAATCTGTCGGTGATCTCGGTGTACTGTCCGTCCGGCTCCTCCAGCCCGGAACGGCAGGAAGCCAAATTCCGTTTCATGGAACTGTTCCTGCCGCACCTGCTGCAACTGGCCCAATGCGGACGCGAAGTCGTGATCTGCGGCGACTGGAATATTGCGCATCAGCAGATCGACCTGAAGAACTGGAAGAGCAACCAGAAGAATTCCGGCTTCCTACCGGAGGAGCGCGCCTGGTTGTCGCGCGTGTTCGGCGAGCTCGGACTGGTCGACGTCTACCGGCATATCCATCCGGACACGACCGACGCCTGCTACACCTGGTGGAGCAACCGCGGTCAGGCCTGGGCCAAGAATGTCGGCTGGCGCATCGATTACCACGTCGCCACGCGCGGCATCGGCACCACCGCCAACGCCGCATCGATCTACAAGGATGAACGCTTCAGCGACCACGCGCCGCTGAGCATCGCCTACCACTGGTCGCATCCGGCGGCCTGAAATTTAACAATCCGATACACCTGATCTGGCGGCAGTGTTGCTATCATTGGCCGGCGCATGGCGCATCACGCCGGTCCGCCGGCATCACAGGCCTGATGATGAACGCCACTCTGCTTTCCACCCTGCGATCACTCGACGTTCGCACCGCTGCGCCCGACGAACGCCTGAACGGGCTGATCAGGCTCGCCAGGCAATACTTCAACATCGACCGGGCGCTGATCGTGCTGGGCGACGCCAAACGACAGCAGCTTTGCGCATGCGACGGCTTTACTGCCGAGGAAGCTTCGCAAGCCTTGTCGTTCTGCACGCACGGCGAAGACTTTTACGCGGTCGCCGATACCGGCACCGATGCGCGCCTGCGGCAGCATCCATTGGTTGTCGCTGCACCGCAGTTGCGCTTTTACGCCGAATATCCCCTTGTGACCGCGAACGGTGCGCGCGTCGGCGCCTTCTGCCTGTTTGATCCGCAGCCGCGCGCCCTCGATCAGGCGCAACGGCAGTTTCTGCACGACCTGGCGCGGCTGGCGGCGGTCGCCTTCGAACGCGATACCGCGATCGACCAGCTGGCCGACGATGAAGTCGCATCGCGTGACAGCGAGCGCCGCATGGCGCTGGCAATCGAAGGCAGCGGCACTGGCATCTGGGATCGCAATATCCAGACCAACGAAATCTATTATTCAACCGGTTGGAAAGCGCTGTTCGGCTATGCCGAGCACGAAGTCAGCAACCTGATCGGGGACAGCTACCAGCGCCTGCACCCGGACGACCTGGCCTATGTGCAGGCGACCATGCAGGCGCATTTCGACGGCAGGACGCCCAGCTACGAAGTCGAACACCGCATCCGTTGCAAGGACGGCAGCTACAAGTGGGTATGCAGTCGCGGCAAGGTGGTCAGCCATGACGAACACGGCAAGGCGCTGCGCATGATCGGCACAACAACCGACGTCACCGCAATGCGCACGATGTCCGAGCAATTGCAGCAGACGGTCGACCTGATCACCAACCTGACCAACGAGGTCCCTGGCCTGGTTTTCCAGTACCGCCGGCTGCAGGATGGCACGGCATTCTTTTCCTATGTCAGCGCCGGCGTGCAGGATATCTACGAACTGTCGCCGGAAGAACTCGCCGACGATGCAAATGCGGTGGACCGCATCATCCACCCGGATGATCGCGCTGCCTATCACGCGTCGCTCGACGTATCGGCCGCCTGCCTGACGCCATGGCACCTCGAGTATCGCGTGCAGCTGCCGACGCAAGGCCTGCGCTGGCGCCAGGGCGACGCACGGCCGCAACGGCTGGAAGACGACAGCACGCTGTGGCACGGCTTCATCACCGATGTGACGGCACGCAAGCGCATCGAAACCGAATTGCAGGAATTCGCCACGACCGACTTTCTGACGCAGTTGCCGAACCGCCGTCATTTCATGACGCAAATCGAGGCAGAGCTGGCGCGCATCCAGCGCCACAACGGCAAATCGGCGGCCGTGCTGATGTGCGACCTCGACCATTTCAAGGCCATCAACGACCAATGGGGACATGCGATCGGCGACCTGACGCTGAAGCATTTCGCCGCAATCCTGCGCAAGCAGCTGCGCAAGACGGACTTCGCCGGACGCGTGGGTGGCGAGGAGTTCGCGATCGTGCTGCACGGCGCAGATGCCGCCGAAGCGCTGGTGTTCGCGCGCCGCCTGCAGCAGCGGATCGCTGCCACTCCCTTGCTCGATGGCATCCAGCGCATCCCGCTGACCGTCAGCATCGGCATTGCCATCATGCGGCCAGCCGACCTGTCCGTCGATCCCGCATTGTCATGCAGCGATCGCGCGCTGTACCGGGCCAAGGAAGGCGGGCGCAATCGCATCGAGTGCGATTGATCGCATGCTCCCCGGTTCATCAATCCGTCATATGGCGTTCTTATAATTGCCCGGACGACTGCGACCTGCGGCCGCTCCCATCGCTTGCCTCACGAGGAACGCACCATGCCCGATTTTCCAGATGCATCGCGCCGCCGCGCACTGCGCTACCTGACGGCCCTGCCCATGCTGCCGCTCGGCGCCACTGCAGCCACCGCACTGCTGAGCGCATGCAGCGCAAGCGGCTCCGCGTCCCGCGGTGCGGCGCACTACGTCTCGACATCGTTCACGCCGGCACCGGCGCCTGCTGATCTTGCTGCACGCGCCACCACGACGGTCGGCTCGACGATGCATGTACATCTGAGCGATGGCAGCATGCATAGCTACGCGCTGTCGTACCAGGCGTTCTTCCTGAGCGGTCAGACAGTGCCGCGCCAAGGCGGCGGTACCATCCTCGCAGGCGGTTATTACGATATCCATAATCGTCCCATCATGGATGCCTCCGCCGGCAGTCGGCAGTTCTTTTCCGATTGCCCGGACGGCACCTCGCTGCTCAGCTTGCCCGAAACAAGCATTCAGGGACTCAAAGGCAAGGCTGTCTTCGCGGTCGTGCAATTCGAATACACCAGCAGGGACGAGTCAGGCGCCGATGCCTACGGTACCCTGCCTTCACCGATTGCAGTGCTGACGCTGGATCAAGACCAGGAAACAGGCAAACTGTCGCTGGTGCAATATCACAATGTGGACACCTCAAAGGTGCATGGTCTATGGATCACCTGCGGCGCCAGCCTGTCGCCGTGGAATACGCATTTGTCGAGCGAAGAATACGAGCCCGATGCGCAGTTCATCGACGACGTGAGCTGGTTCAAGTCGTTCAGCAAGCGCACTTTCGGCGATGAGCAAGCGGCCAATCCCTATCACTACGGCCACCTGCCGGAAGTCACCGTCCACCCCGACGGCAGCGCATCGATCAGCAAGCATTACTGTCTGGGCCGCATTTCACACGAACTGATTCAGGTCATGCCCGACCAGCGCACCGTGCTGATGGGCGACGATTACACGAACGGCGGACTCTTCATGTTCGTCGCCGACCGCGAACGCGACCTGTCGTCCGGCACCTTGTACGTTGCCAGGCTTGGCGCCGGCTTTTCGCTGGATCCCGCTGCCCATGGCGCGCCGCTTCAATGGATCCGTCTCGGCCACGCAAGCAGCGATGAAATCGAAAGACTGGCGGACACGCTGAAGCCGTCGGACATCATGAGCGCATCAAAGGTCGATCCCAAGGCCCCGTCCTATACGAAAATGTATGTCGACGGCCAGGCCAACTGGGTCAGGCTGAAGCCGGGAATGGAGAAGGCGGCTGCCTTCCTCGAAACGCATCGCTATGCGAATCTCGTCGGCGCCAGCATGGCATTCACAAAGATGGAAGGCACGACGGTCAATATCAAGGACAAGGTCGCCTATTCGGCGCTGCAGAATATTCAGGCCTCGATGGTGCAGGGACACAAGGCATGGCGCGCATCGGCCAATGTGAGCGTGCCCAAGGCGCTGATCGCCGGCGGCATTCTTGCGCACGACCTCGACAGCGGGCAGGCTGACGCCGACGGCTTGCGCATTATGAGCGAATGGGTGCCGGTGAGGACGCGCGCCTTGCTCCTCGGCGAAGATATCCCGGCCGATGCGTTGGGAAACAAGTCCAATCCCGATCGCATCGCCAACCCGGACAATTTGAAATTTTCGGAAAAGATGCGCACGCTCTTCATCGGCGAGGACAGCAGCACGCACGTCAACAATTTCCTGTGGGCGTACAACGTCGACACGAAGGAACTGTCCCGCCTGATGTCGCTGCCGGCGGGTGCCGAATCAACCGGCCTGCATGCAGTAGACGAGATCAACGGCTGGACCTATATCATGAGCAATTTCCAGCATCCCGGCGAAAAGATAAAGGCAGGCGCGCTAAAGACGCAGATCGACGCCAACTACAACAAGGCTTACTCGGCGGCAGTCGGCTATCTGACGGCCGACCCGATACAACTGCGCCTCAGTTGATAAGCACGAAATAAAAAGCGCCCCGCAGGGCGCTTTCGTTTTCTGCAGCCGCTTACTTGTTCGGCTGCGGCGTCAGGCGCAAGTAAGGACGTTCGGCCTTATAGCCTTTCGGGAATTTCTGCTTGATCACTTCCTCGTCCTGGATGGACAGCGGAATGATGACGTCGTCGCCGTCGCGCCAGTTGCCGGGCGTCGCAACCGTGTATTTATCGGTCAGCTGCAACGCATCCAGCGCGCGCAGGATTTCGTCGAAATTGCGGCCGACGCTCATCGGATACGTCAGCGTCAGGCGGATTTTCTTTTGCGGATCGATCAGGAATACCGAGCGCACAGTCGCGGTCGCAGACTGGTTCGGATGGATCATGTCGTACAGCGTGGAAACCGTACGGTCAGCGTCCGCGATGATCGGGAAACCCACCACCGTCTTTTGCGTCGCTTCGATATCCTTGATCCAGCTCGTATGCTTGTCAGCCGGATCAACAGACAGCGCGATCGCCTTCACGTTGCGCTTGTCGAAATCCGATTTCAACTTCGCCGTCAGGCCGAGTTCGGTGGTGCACACCGGCGTGAAATCCGCCGGATGCGAAAACAATACCACCCACGAGTCGCCGGCCCACTCATGGAATTTGATCTTGCCGATCGACGATTCCTGTTCGAAATCGGGGGCGATATCTCCTAAACGTAGCGTCATCATTCTTCTCCTTGGCATGGCGTGTGAAGCCCGACTATAAAGCCGCCGGACAATTTTCCAAACGACAAATATCGATTATGCAAATAACGCGAAGCTATGATTATGCGCCGCCGCTTGACGATTGGCGCACGCGCGTCAGCGACTGCGTAAATTTTGCCGCATTCTGGAAACCGATCACGCGACCGCCGGAAATCTCGCGCCCGTTACCGTCAAAGAAGATGATGCCGGGCGGACCAAATAAATTGAACCGCTGCAACATCGCCTTGTCGTCCGCGTCGTTCTTCGTGACGTCTGCCTGCAGCAGGAGCATGCCCGCCAATTGCGCCCGCACCTGTGGATCACTGAAGGTGTACTTTTCCATTTCGATGCAGGAAACACACCAGTCCGCGTAAAAATCCAGCATGACCGGCTTGCCCGGCGACTGCGCCAGAATCGCATCCAGTTCGGCCACGGTTTTCACGCGCTGGAAACCGAGGTCCGCAGATACCGGCGCACGGTTTGCTGCCAACGGCGCCAATGGGTCGCGTTGCCCCATCGCCAGCCCTGCCAACTCGGTTCCGCCCAGCACGATCAGCGCGATGCCGAACGCTTTCGGCAGCCAGCGCCCCTGCTCTGCCCACAACAGATAAGCGCCGTAGCCTATGCCGAGCAAGCCCCAGCCCAGCATCTGCACGGCTGCCGGGATCACCGGACCCACCATCCACAGCGCGACCGCCAGCATCAACACACCGAACAGGCGTTTGATGCCGTTCATCCAGACGCCGGCGCGCGGCAACAGCGCACCAGCCGACACGCCGATCAGCAGCAGCGGTACGCTCATTCCCACCGCCAAGGCGAACAGCGCGCTGCCGCCGATCACGACGTCACGCGTCTGGCTGATGTACACCAGCGCGCCAGCAAGCGGCGCCGCGACACACGGCCCCACGATCAAGGCGGAGATGGCGCCCATCACGAACACGCCGAAAAGCTTGCCGCCCTTCTGCCTGCCGGATGCCTGCGCCAGGCGCGTCTGCAAGGCAGCCGGCATCTGCAGCTGGTAGACGTCGAACATCGACAGGGCCAACGCGACCATCAGCAGACCGAATGCGCCAAGCACCCACGGATTCTGCAAGGCGGCGGACAAGCCCTGCCCCGCCAGACCCGCTGCCACGCCGAGCGCTGTATAGACCAGCGCCATGCCGAGCGCATACACCAGCGCGAGCACGAAACTGCGCCGGCGGTTGGCGGCCGCGCCTTCGCCGACAATGATGCCCGACAGGATAGGCAGCATCGGCAGCACGCACGGCGTAAACGCCAGCCCGATGCCGAGCAGCACGAACAACGGAACGATGGTCAGCAATTTGCCATTCTGCAGCGCGCGCTGGATGCCGCCGAGATCGGACTCAGGCGTCGCAGCCGGTTCCGCGCGCGATGACGTACCGGATTGCATGCCTGGATCGAGCGTCGCCCGCGATTCCATCGGCGGATAACAGAGACCCTTGTCCGCGCATCCCTGGCTGGTGGCGATCAGCGTGAACGGTTTCGAAGCCTGCACCGGGATGCGGATACTGACAGCGCCGTGATAGGTTTCGACGTTCTTCTGGAAGGTCTCGTCGAACTTGATGACGCCCGGCGGAATCTCGGGCTGGCCGAGCGCGGCTCCCTCGGCCTTGAAGGCGAAGCGCTCGCGATACAGGTAATAGCCGTCGGCGACTTGATAATGCACGACGACCGTCTGCGCATCGGTCATGCGTGCAGAAAAGCGGAACGCGACGTCGGGCGCCAGATAGTCCTCTGCCGCGTGTACCAGCGTCGACGACATGCCGCCCAACAGCACGCAGACCAGCGCCGCGCAGCGATAAAGCGTCAGCCAGCCGCCAACCCGCGCCGCGGCGGCGCGCGCTTTCAGCACGCGTATACGCGCACAACTACGAAACATCCTCATCCCCGCCTGTCTCCTTCCGCAGCCAATCCAGGTAAGCCGGCAGACCGGCACGGATCGGTATTGCAATGATCTCCGGCACCTCGTATGGATGCATGGCCGTGATCGCCTGCTGCAGCGCGTCGTAACGCGCCGCTGTCGTCTTGATCACGACGCTGATTTCCACCGCCTCTTCGATCGCGCCCTGCCAGCGATAAACCGATTGCACTGCCGGCAGGATATTGACACAAGCGGCGAGCCGTCGCGCCAGCACGTGATGCGCAAGTGCGTCGGCGGATTGCAGGTCAGGCAGATTGGTCCAGACCAGCAAACCGGACATGTCATCCATGGTGCCCCCGTATGTCATACGTTGCGAACAGACGTTTCGTTACAGACGTGGATGTTACCGCGTAAAAAAACAAAAGCCAGGCGGCTGCCTGGCTTTTTGATCGTGCAAACCGCATCGCGGCCGGCAATTACTCGCCGCTGTTATCTTCGACCGCTTCGGTATTTTCCGGACGATCGACCAGCTCAACGAAAGCCATCGGTGCATTGTCGCCGACGCGGAAGCCCATTTTCAGGATGCGCAGGTAGCCGCCGTTGCGGTTCGCGTAGCGCGGACCGAGTTCCGAGAACAGCTTGCCGACGATTTCGCGGTCGCGCAGGCGGTTGAAGGCCAGACGCTTGTTGGCGACGGTGTCGGTTTTGCCCAGGGTCAGGATAGGCTCGACGACGCGGCGCAGTTCCTTTGCCTTCGGCACGGTGGTCTTGATTGCTTCATGACGCAGCAGCGAAACGGTCATATTGCGCAGCATTGCCAGACGGTGGGAAGAAGTACGGTTCAGTTTACGGAGGCCGTGACGGTGACGCATGGTATTTCCTTTCAGTTCGAGTTTATTTCCAGTTCTTCTATCGATGCACAGCGCATCGCGGACCGGTAGTTATTAAAAGTAGGTTGAGACAGCGCCGCTGTCCCAACCGGATACTGCAATTACTTGTCCAGGCCTGCAGGCGGCCAGTTTTCCAGTTTCATGCCCAGCGTCAAACCGCGCGATGCCAGCACTTCCTTGATTTCGTTCAGGGACTTGCGGCCGAGGTTAGGCGTCTTCAGCAGTTCATTCTCGCTACGCTGGATCAGATCGCCAATGTAGTAGATGTTTTCTGCTTTCAGGCAGTTTGCGGAACGCACGGTCAGTTCCAGATCGTCGACCGGACGCAGCAGGATCGGATCGACAGCCGGTGCGCGCGACGGTGCTTCGGCGGTGGCTTCCGTGCCTTCGAGTGCAGCGAACACGTTCAGTTGATCGACCAGCACGCGCGCCGATTGGCGGATCGCTTCTTCCGGCGTGATGACGCCGTTGGTTTCGATGTTGATGACCAGCTTGTCCAGATCGGTACGCTGTTCGACGCGAGCGGATTCCACTGCGTACGACACGCGGCGAACCGGCGAGAACGATGCGTCCAGGATGATGCGGCCGATCGTCTTGTTGGTGTCTTCCGACAGGCGACGCACGTTGCCCGGCACATAGCCACGGCCTTTCTCGACCTTGATCTGCATGTCCAGCTTGCCGCCGGCGGTCAAGTGAGCGATCACGTGATCCGGATTGATCAACTCGACGTCATGCGGGAGCTCGATATCGGATGCCAGAACGGCGCCTTCGCCTTCCTTCTTCAGGGTCAGCGTGACGTCATCACGGTTATGCAGCTTGAAGACGACGCCTTTCAGATTCAACAGCATGTCGACCACGTCTTCCTGCACACCGTCCAGCGACGAGTACTCGTGCACGACACCGGCGATCGTCACTTCGGTCGGCGCATAACCCACCATCGACGACAGCAGCACGCGGCGCAGCGCATTGCCCAGCGTGTGGCCATAGCCGCGTTCGAACGGCTCCATCACCACCTTTGCGTGACCGGCGCCGAGCGCTTCGACTTCAATGATGCGAGGCTTCAACAAACTGTTTTGCATGAATTATCCTTTTCAATACCCTCGGCTCGTTACACCGATAAGGCTGAAGTTCTACCAATTGTGGGACGAGCTTGTTTCATTGCGGGACAGAGTTAAGCGAAGCGATTCTCTGTCCCCAACAAATCAATGGCGCCGCCGTGCGCCGAGTTACTCTGTCCCCAACCAGAATGGGAAATGCGGCGGCTAAAACTACAATAAATTCGCTACGATTAACGCGAATACAATTCGACGATCAGCGATTCGTTGACGTCGTTGGCGATTTCGCTACGGTCAGGCGCCGACTTGAAGGTGCCTTCCATCTTCTTCGCGTCGACGGAAACCCACGATGGCATGCCCGACTGTTCAGCCAGCGACAGCGCTTCGACGATACGGGTTTGCTTCTTGGCCTTTTCGCGCACGGCGATCACGTCGCCCGGCTTGACTTGATACGAAGCGATGTTGACCACGATACCGTTCACGGTGAATGCCTTGTGCGACACCAGCTGACGGCTTTCCGCGCGGGTCGAACCGAAACCCATGCGATAAACGACGTTGTCCAGACGCGCTTCCAGCAATTTCAGCAGCGTTTCACCGGTGTTGCCTTTGCGACGATCTGCTTCAGCGAAGTAACGGCGGAACTGGCGCTCCAGGATGCCGTACATACGCTTGACTTTCTGCTTTTCGCGCAGTTGGTTGCCGTAGTCCGACGTGCGGGCACCCGAGGTGCGGCCGTGCTGACCTGGCTTGGAATCGAGCTTGCACTTGGAATCGAGCGAACGACGTGCGCTCTTCAGAAACAGGTCGGTACCTTCGCGACGCGAAAGTTTTGCTTTTGGTCCGATATAACGTGCCACGGTGTTTTCCTTTATTTGTGTATTGCGGGACTGAGTTTATGCGCCGCCAGCGGCGGCAATTACTCTGTCCCCAACACTTAGTTGACGCTCCGTATTGACCGAGCGCTAGTCTGATCTGCCTGCAATCAGACGGTGGGCTTAAGAACAAAACCCGCCAAGGGCATTGGCGGGCGGTTACTGCAATGCGAACGGTCGCTGAGACCGTCCGACTTTAGATACGACGACGCTTCGGCGGACGGCAACCGTTGTGCGGAATCGGCGTCACATCCTGGATCTGGGTGATCTTGATGCCAAGATTGTTCAGTGCACGGACCGACGACTCACGGCCAGGGCCTGGGCCCTTGATGCGCACTTCCAGATTCTTGATGCCGCATTCCATCGCGACCTTGCCGGCGGTTTCCGCTGCGACCTGCGCTGCGAACGGGGTCGATTTGCGCGAACCCTTGAAACCTGCGCCGCCGGAAGTTGCCCACGACAGAGCATTACCTTGGCGATCGGTGATCGTGATGATGGTGTTGTTAAAAGACGCGTGAATGTGCGCGATGCCTTCAGCGACGTTCTTCTTAACTTTCTTACGCACACGTGCTGCTGCGGCGTTGTTCGGTGCTTTTGCCATTATATATTTCCTTGAATCCGACGACTAGCGTGCCTGAATGGATTATTTCTTCAGCGATTGCGCTGCCTTGCGCGGACCCTTGCGGGTGCGAGCGTTGGTGCGCGTACGTTGACCGCGGACAGGCAAGCCCTTGCGATGACGCAGGCCGCGATAGCAACCCAGGTCCATCAGACGCTTGATGTTCATCGACAGTTCACGACGCAGATCACCCTCAACGATGAACTTGCCGATCTCGTCACGCAGCTTCTCCAGCTCGTTATCGTCGAGATCCTTGACCTTTTTCGTGGTCGCTACACCCGTCGTTTCGCAAATCTGTTGCGCACGAGGACGGCCGATACCATAGATCGCCGTCAGGCCGATTACGGTATGTTGATGGTTGGGGATGTTTACCCCTGCGATACGTGCCATTCGTTATTCCTCAATCAATAACGTTAATTAACCTTGGCGCTGCTTATGACGCGGTTCGGTGCAGATGACACGAACCACGCCCTTGCGCTTGATGATCTTACAGTTGCGGCAGATCCGCTTGACTGATGCGAGCACTTTCATTTTTGCCCTCTTTCTTTCAAAACCAAAAATTGCGGGATGGAATGCATTGCCCCAATCCCAAACATTCAATCTTTACTTCGTGCGGAAAACGATCCGCGCCCTGCTCAAATCGTACGGCGTCAACTCCACCGTTACCTTGTCGCCAGGAAGAATACGGATATAGTTCATGCGCATTTTTCCTGAAATATGCCCAAGCACCACGTGCCCGTTTTCCAGCTTGACTCGAAATGTTGCATTCGGGAGATTTTCGAGGATCTCACCCTGCATTTGAATTACGTCGTCTTTTGCCATTCGTTCGCCTGTGAGTCGCGATCAACGCGACATGCCGCCCTTGAAATTCGCCTTGCGGAGCAAGGACTCGTATTGCTGCGACATCACATAGTTCTGCACTTGCGCCATGAAGTCCATCGTCACCACCACAATGATCAGCAGTGAGGTGCCGCCGAAGTAGAACGGCACTTTCCATTTCGCGATCAGGAACTCAGGCAACAAACACACCAGCGTGATGTACACCGCACCAGCCAGCGTCAGACGCGTCAAAATCTTGTCGATGTAACGCGCAGTCTGTTCGCCTGGACGGATACCGGGGACAAACGCACCACTTTTCTTCAGGTTATCTGCCGTTTCCTTGCTGTTGAACACCAGCGCGGTATAAAAGAAGCAGAAAAACACAATTGCAATCGCATACAGCAGCGCATGAATCGGCTCGCCTGGCGCCATCGAGGCTGCCAGATCCTTCAGGAAGCGGATGAATCCATTTGACGCTTCACCCGAAGTGAACCAGCTCGTGATCGTCGCCGGAAACAGAATGATCGACGATGCGAAAATCGGCGGAATCACGCCTGCCATGTTCAGCTTCAACGGCAGATGGCTGCTCTGGCCGCCGTAAATCTTGTTGCCGACCTGGCGCTTCGCGTAATTCACCAGAATCTTGCGCTGACCGCGTTCGACGAACACGACGAAATAGGTGACTACTGCAACAACCAGGCAAATCACGATTGCCGACAAGCCGCCCATCGATCCGGTACGCACCAGTTCAAACAAGCCCGCTACTGCGGTCGGCAAACCCGCCGCGATACCGGCAAAAATAATGATCGAGATGCCGTTGCCAAGACCGCGCTCGGTGATCTGCTCACCCAGCCACATCAGAAACATCGTGCCGGTCACCAGCGTAATCACCGTCGTCAGGCGGAACGCCATGCCCGGATCAATCACCAAACCGATTTGCGATTCCAGTGCAACGGCAATACCCAGCGCCTGGAAGATCGCTAGCACCAACGTGCCATAGCGCGTGTATTGCGTGATCTTCCTGCGGCCGGCTTCGCCTTCCTTCTTCAGCGCTTCCAGCTGCGGCGACACCACCGACATCAGCTGCATGATGATCGATGCAGAGATATAAGGCATGATGCCCAGCGCAAACACCGTGAAGCGGGACAGCGCGCCACCCGAGAACATGTTGAACATGCCCAAGATGCCGCCCTGATTCTGCTTGAACAGCTGCGCCAGCTGGTCCGGATCAATACCCGGCACAGGGATGTGCGCGCCGATACGGAACACGACCAGCGCGCCGATCAGGAACCACAGCCGGCCCCACGGAAATCCGCTGGCCGAACCTTTCGCAAGCTGAGGAGTAGTCGCCAATTAAAATCCCGTTTCAGGCCGAACTTACGCTACCGAACCGCCGGCTGCTTCGATCGCCGCCTTGGCACCCTTGGTAGCGATCAAGCCCTTCAGCGTGACTTTCTTGCTGATTTCACCGGACAGGATGACGCGCACCACGCGTGCCAACTCAGGCACCACACCAGCTTGCTTCAATGCCAGGATATCGACTTCCGCCACCGGCAGAGCCTGCAGATCGGACAAACGAACTTCTGCCTTGTACGGCGTTGCCAGCGATTTGAAGCCGCGCTTTGGCAGACGACGTTGCA
>DATMTZ010000069.1:0-4187 GCA_035563975.1 Oxalicibacterium sp.
ATCGACGTGCACGTTGCTGCCGCGCCGAGCGCCCACCGCCGCCACCTGGCCGACACATCGGCCGCCGGCCGCCGCTTCGCTGATCAGGCCGGGTATCAATTTACTCTCCGGCATGTTCTTCCAGTAGCGCACCGGCATCTGCATTTCCATCGCACGCGCGTTGACGCGTGCCGGATTGAAGATGCTGCGATAGTAGGCGAGCCAGAGCTGCTCGCCCTCGTCGTCCGCCTGCAGCGGCCCGCTTGCCGATGGCGGCCCCTGCATCAGCGTGTAGCCATCCCAGGCGATCGTGACCTGCGGCGTGGCGATCAGCCAGCTCGTGTTCCCCATGCGTCGGGCAAAATGCACCGCGACATCATTCAATACATCGTGCTCCGGTTCAAACCAGGCAACAAAGCGCGGCGCTCCCAGCTCGGGCGCACGTTCACGAAAGCGTAGATAGGCATGCATGTGATGGACCTCGCGTTCGACGGTCTTCACCATGGCATGCAGCCGTTTGCCGTCCTCGTCAGCGACAGACAGCACCGTGCGGTCGCCGTTCTGCCAGCGCCACAAAATTTTGTAGAGGAAGGGCCAGCGATCGTCCGCACGAAAACAGGCGGCCGTCTCCAGTGTCTGCAACAGACTGCGCGGCACGCGCAGGGACACACCGCTTTCATTGACTGTCGTCAACGCGTGCACATCGAACAAGCCGTGGTCATGCCCATGCGCGCTCCATTGGATCTGCCACGGCGGAATGCGCTGCGCCAGCAAACGCCGCGCTTCGTCGCGCCAGCGGGTAAAGCTGTCGGCACAGGCAAGAAACGATTGCATGCACTCCGGCATCAGCCTTCCCCCTGCAAGGCGGGAAACAGGGAAAGCTGCAGCGGACGTTCGGCCAGTGTGCGGCGCAGGATGTCGGACGCGGTTGTATCGCGCGCGGGACGGTAGTCTGCGGTCACGATGAATGGCGCGATCTTCTCCATGCTGCAGCGCAGGCGCACCAGATCCGCATAGCGCACGCGGCGCATGCGGCGCAGCTCGACAATACGGCCGGCACTGCGCAAGCCGATGCCCGGCACGCGCGCAATCATGGCCACGTCGGCGCGGTTCAGATCGAGCGGAAAATGTTCGCGATGCGCCAAGGCCCATGCCAGCTTCGGATCGATATCGAGAGACAGATTGCCGTTTTGCGGCAGCAGTTCGCTGGCCTGGAACCCGTATGCGCGCAGCAGAAAATCGGCCTGGTACAGCCGGTGTTCGCGCAGCATCGGCGGCGGCTTGAGCGGCACGCTCTTCGGGCTTTGCGGAATCGGACTGAATGCCGAGTAGTAGACGCGCTTGAGCCGATAGGCGCTGTACAGCGTTTCTGCCGTCGACAGGATCGTACTGTCGTCAGTCTGGTCTGCGCCCACGATCATCTGCGTACTCTGCCCCGCCGGCGCGAAATTCGGTGCACGCGGCTCCTCCTCGCGTTCATCGATATGACGGCGGATGGACGCCATCGCAAGCTTGATGGTGTGCACCTTCTTTTCCGGCGCCAGCCGTTCCACGCTGGCAATCGTCGGCAATTCGATATTGACGCTCAGGCGATCGGCATAGCGGCCCGCCTCCTCGATCAATGCGGCATCGGCGTCGGGAATCGTCTTCAGGTGGATGTAGCCGCGGAATTGATGCACCTCGCGCAGCTCGCGCGCAATGGCAACCAGTTGCTCCATCGTGTAATCGGGCGAGCGGATGATGCCGGAACTGAGGAACAGGCCGTCGATGTAATTGCGCAAATAGAAATCGCGCGTCAGCCGCACGACTTCTTCCACCGAGAATCGTGCGCGCGGCACATCGCTGCTGCGGCGATTGACGCAATACTGGCAGTCGTACAGGCAGAAGTTCGTCAGCAGAATCTTCAGCAGCGAAACACAGCGTCCATCCGGCGTGAAGCTATGGCAGATGCCCATGCCGGTCGTCGCGCCGAAACCGCCTTTACCGATCGACGAACGATCAGGCGCACCGCTGCTCGCGCAGGACGCGTCGTACTTTGCTGCATCGGCGAGGATTTCGAGTTTGGCGAGAATGTCCACGGTAAAGTAACTGTATATATGTACAGTATTATAGCCATGGATCGCTGTGGCCGGGATGGCGACCTGCGCGCATTGTCAGCAGTCAACGAAGCTTGTCACCCGCATCACGAAAATTTCTTCGGCTCATCGAAATTGCGTGATACGCGCAACATTGCGCTTGCCCGACAGGAAAAGAACGTGAAAAGTCCGCGCGCTTTTCTGTAAGATTTTCCGCTTCGCGGCGATGCTCATCAAAGTTTCAATTCAGCAATCGAGCGGAACTCGCACGCTTTCATTCTTTCCAACAGGAAGAACTGCTTCGGAAAACCTCTCGAAAGACGGCATCGATGATCATTTACCAGGTGTACCCCCGCAGCTTCAAGGATTCGAACAACGACGGCATCGGCGATCTCGCCGGCATAGAACAAAATCTCTCGTACATCAAAAGTCTGGGCGTGGACGCCGTATGGATCAGCCCTTTCTTCAAATCGCCGATGGTGGACTTCGGCTACGACGTGTCCGACTATCGCGCGGTCGACCCGATCTTCGGCACGATGGAGGACTTCCAGAGCCTGATGGCGAAGGCAAAGGCGATCGATCTCGGCATCATCGTCGACATGGTGATCTCGCATACCTCCGAGCAGCACCAATGGTTCAAGGACAGCCGCGCCGGCCGCAACGGCAAATCGAACTGGTATCTATGGGCCAGCCCCAAACCCGACGGCAGCCCGCCGAACAACTGGGTCTCGGTCTTCGGCGGCGCTGCATGGCGCTGGGATGCGGAGCGGCGGCAGTATTACTTCCACTCGTTCTTTTCGAGCCAGCCAGACCTGAACATGCACAACCTCGATGTGCAGGAGCAGATCCTGTCGGAAATGCGCTTCTGGCTGGACATGGGCGTAACCGGTTTCCGCTTCGACGCCTGCAACCACATCTTTCAGGACCTGCAGCTTCGCAGCAACCCGCCGCGCGATGACGTCAGCGCCGCGCTGCATCCATACGGCTTCCAGGTTCACATGTACGATCAGGGCCAGCCGGAAATGCTGCCCTTCCTCGAAAAGGTCCGCAAGCTGCTGGACAAGTACGGCGCCTACAGCCTGGCGGAAGTCGGCGGCTATGAGCCGATCAAGCTCATGGGCCAGTACACGCAGGGCAAGCGCCTGCACGCCGCGTACAGCTTCGCAATGATGCAGCCCGACAGCAGCGCACAGCGCGTGCGCGACGTCATCACCGAACTGGAAAAGCACATTACCGCGCCCGGCTGTGCCTGCTACGCGCTCAGCAATCACGACAAGCCGCGCGTGGCGACGCGCTGGGCCAATGGCCGCGACCGCGCGCAAACCGCGAAGGAGATGCTGGCCCTGCTGTTCTGCATGCGCGGCGACGTCTGCCTGTACCAAGGTGAAGAGCTGGGCCTGCCGCAAGCCGACGTCCCCTTCGAACGCCTGCAGGATCCATTCGGCAAATCCTTCTGGCCCAAGTTCAAGGGACGCGACGGCTGCCGCACGCCGATGCCGTGGAACGACAAGCTGCACGGCGGCTTCAGCCGGGTCGAACCCTGGCTGCCGGTCAGCGACGAACATCGTGCGCTGAATGTGGAAAAGCAGGAAAACGATCCCGATTCGGTGCTGCACTTCTACCGGCGCGTGATCGCCTTGCGGCGCGCCAGCCCGGCGCTGATGCATGGCACGGTGGAACTGGCCGACGCGCCGCACGCGGTGCTGGCCTTCCGCCGCAAGTCGGACGAACAGGAACTGCTGTGTCTGTTCAACATGGACGTGATCGAACACAAAATGCCGTGCACGCTCACCGATATCGTGTTTGGCCAGAACGCCGCCATACAGGACGGGCACCTGAGCCTGGGCGTCAGCGGTTTCTGCATTCTGCAGGCCTGAGGGCTGCGACTATTCCGACAGCGATACGCGTTCTTGTCCGATAGCTGCCATGCGCGGCATCTTCTACGATAGATGATCGACGAAGACTCACAAGGAGAGCACCATGTCCGATCTGAACAACGCATCGCCGAAACGGCCGGAAGACGCGAAAACCCATGCGGAAAGCAAGGCGGAACAGGAACAGAGAAAGCCGGAAGACGCCACCGCAGTAAAACGCAACGATTCGACTGTCGCGCCTGAAAAGTCCGAGAACGAA
>DATMTZ010000070.1:0-2896 GCA_035563975.1 Oxalicibacterium sp.
GCTTGGCAAGACGTGAGTATGGCTAAGCGGCCCGGCGCGTGCCGCCATACGTGAATGCGGTCGTCAGCAATGCGATCAGTGCGAGCGCTGCGCCCGCAGCGGGCGCCCAGCGCAGGCTCATGCCGGCGTCGATCACCACACCGCCGACCCATGCGCCGAGCGCGTTGCCGGTATTGAAGGCGCTGATGTTCAGCGTTGATACGAGATTGGGCGCATGCCGGCCGAATTGCACGACATTGACCTGCAAGCCCGAGACCGCGGCAAAGGTCGCGGCGGCCCATACGAACAAGGTCAGTTCCGCGGGCAGCAAATAGGCGCTGGTCCATGAAAACAGCAGCGAAGCCGCCGCAATCGCGACGAACACGCCGGCCAGCGTTCTGGCGAGATGCTTGTCGGCCAGCTTGCCGCCAATCAGGTTGCCGACCGTCAGGCCGACACCGATCAGCAGCAGCGTCCACGTCACGCCGCGCGGCGACACATGGGTGATGTCGTGCAGCAGCGGCGCAATGTAGGTAAACAGCGTGAACATGGATGCGGAAAAGAAGACAGTTGTCGCCAGTGCGAGCACCAGCTTGCCTTCCGCCAGCGCGGCAATTTCGCTGCGCAGGCTGCGCGCCTCGTGCGCTTCATCACGCGGCAGCACGGCGACCAGGCCGGCCAGCGATGCAATGCCGAGCACGGTGACGGCCCAGAACGTTGCGTGCCAGCCCGCCGCCTGGCCCAGCGCGGTGCCGAGCGGAACGCCGAGCACGTTGGCCAGCGTGAGGCCGGTAAACATGAGGGCCACTGCCTGCGCCTTCTTGTTGGGCGCGACCAGCGATGCGGCGACCACCGAGCCGATACCGAAGAAGGCGCCATGGCACAGCGCGGTGACGACGCGCGCCAGCATCAGCACGCGGTAGTCGCCGGCCACGGCGCATAGCAGGTTGCCGATCACAAAAGTTCCCATCAGCAGGATCAGCGCCTTGCGCTTGGGCAGCGTTGCGGTGGCGACCGCCATGAAAGGCGCGCCGATCGCGACGCCGAGCGCATAGCCGGTGACGAGCCAGCCCGCGGACGTGATGGACACGTGCAGATCGGCCGCGACGTCGGGCAGCAGGCCCATGATGACGAATTCGGTGGTGCCGATGGCAAAGGCGCTGAGCGCGAGGATGATGAGCGGTATGGGCACGCTGGCTTTCAGTGCTGCGGTAAAGCCGAGCACGATAGCGGAAAAAGCGGCTTCGTGCAGACGGCGTCAAACCGCGAACGGATAGGTATCCGGCACGCTTTGCGGCGACGCCGTCTTGGCGTCGGGCAGCGGCGCCACGGCCGTGGTCTCGTCGAACCAGACGAAGGCATCGAACTGGCGCGGCAGCGACGCTTCCGAATAGTGGCTCATCAATTCGGTTTCGGGGCGATAGATCACGCCGATGAAGCGTTGTAGGCGCGGCTCCAGCAGGCGCTGCCGCAGCGCCTGGTTGCATTCCTTGCCCAGGTCCAGCAGCAGGTGCGGTACGCCGGCGTCATGGAACAGCCTCTCCACGCTGTCGCTGCGCGAAGGACGCACGCGCTTGACCTCCATGTCGCCGCCCCAGTCGGATGCGGCGGCGACCGTGCCGGTATGCGTGCCGAAGCCGATCAGCGCGGCGCGTTCGCCGTAATGCTCGCGGCACAACTGGCCGATGTTCAGTTCGCCGCGCATGCTGCCCATTTCGGTATGGCGTGCGTCGCCGATGTGCGAGTTGTGGGCCCACACCACGGCTTTCGATGCCGGGCCGCGTGCTTCCAGCACGTGCTGCAGCGTCTCGAACATGTGCGTGTCGCGCAGGTTCCACGAAGCGGCGCCGCCGTAGTACATGATGCGGTAGTAGCGCTCGGCGGACGCGATCAGGCGCGCGTTCTGCGCCGCATCCAGGAAGCGATCGCCGCCTTGCTGCGCGTAGTCGAACTGCTTCTGCAGCAGCGCGCGGCATTGCCGCATCACTTCCTGTTCGCATTTGGCGTAGCCCGCGCTGAGCGCGGCGCGGCCGTAGGTAGCCGGGTCTTTCTGCCATGGCGTCAGGCAGCCGTAGCGCTGGCGTGCCACTTGCGCCGCTTCCGGATCGACGTCGTCAAGATAGGCGAGCACCGCCGCGATCGAGGCATGCATGTTGTAGATGTCGAGGCCGTAGAAACCGGCGCGCTTGGCTTCCGTCACGGCGGCGTTCTGTGCGCGCAGCCATTCGACGAAACCTTCGACCTCCACGTTGCGCCACATCCAGGTGGGAAAGCGCCGGAACGCCGCTTCGCTTTGCTGGCGGAAAGGCAGGTGGCCGACATAACGGTTGATCGCGGCCGCGTCGGGCCAGTCGGCTTCCACCGCGATGATGTCGAAGCCGTGCTGCTCGACTAGATGGCGCGTGATCGCGGCGCGGGCGCGGTAGAACTCGGCGCTGCCGTGGCTGGCTTCGCCCAGCAGCACGACGCGGCGGTCGGCGTAGCGGTCGAACAGCGCGCCGAAAGCGGGATCATCGATATCGGGCAGCGCTTCGCCTGCGGCGGCGATCATTTGCGGCAGTGTCGTCGCCGTTGCCGGCTGGTGGTTGGTGGCCGAGCGCGTGCCGTCCTCCGCCCAGCCGTGCGTGCCGATCAACGGCACGAACAGCACCGCGCCCAGGCTTTCCTGATCGAATTCATCCTCGCCCAGCCGCACAATCTTCAGCAGCGTCTGGTGCCGTTCCTCGTTGCCGACCGGAATGATCAGGCGGCCGCCGATCGCGAGTTGCTGTTTTAGCGCCGACGGCGCTTCCGGCCCGCCGGCCGACACGATGATGGCGTCGAAGGGCGCTGCATCGGGCCAGCCTTCGCTGCCGTCGCCGCAGCGCAAGGCGATGTTGCGATATCCGAGGCGGTCGAAGCGTTGCTGCGCCGCATC
>DATMTZ010000071.1:0-3290 GCA_035563975.1 Oxalicibacterium sp.
GCTCGGCGGTGGCGTCGCGCGCGGTCATGATCAGCACCGAAGCATCGCCCTGACGGCGGCGGTAGTCTTCCAGCACGGCGATGCCCTGCTTGTGCGGCAGGCCCAGATCGAGCAGCACGATGTCGTAGGTGTGATCGCTCAGCGCGAGTTCGGCGGCGCGGCCGTCGCGCACCCAGTCGACCGCATACTGTTCCTTGCGCAGGCATTCCTCCAGGCTTTCGCCGATCATCGGATCGTCTTCCACGACCAACACGCGCATTGCATTTCTCCTGATGAACGTAACAAGGACGGCGACTACCATCGCCGCATGGCATGGGCCGCGCGGCGATGATCGCACGACTTGCCGGTTTTCCTCACATACAGCGCGCCGGCAGCGCGGTGAACGGAGGGCAGATTAGGCTGGGGTCGCTTAAGTATTTCTTAAGATGCTCGGACACCGTCGGCATTTCATCGCATTACAATGTGGGCCGAAGTGTTTCCGCCCGATAAAATGCGGGTGTTTGCAGCATAACAATTGTGTGCGGGCGATTTTGCTGCACAGCTTCACAGGGGATCGCATTGCGGCTTCTTTCGTCTTTTCTTGATTTTCTGTCGACCCATATCCAGCGGTGGCTGGCGCAGCCACCCAAAATACGGGCTTTGCAGGCGGCAATTGCGGCCTGTGTCGCCGCCGCCGCGTTTGCCATTCTCATATTCGGTTATGCCTTGCTGATCCTGGCGCCGAATCTTCCATCGATCGATGCGCTGACCGAATACCAGCCGAAGATTCCCTTGCGCGTGTATAGCGCCGACAAGGTGTTGATCGGTGAATTCGGCGAAGAGCGCCGCGACTTCGTGCCGATCGAGCAGATTCCCGACAGCATGAAGCACGCCATCATTGCGATCGAAGACAATAATTTCTACGAGCACGGCGGCGTCGACCTGGAAGGCATTGCGCGCGCCGCCATCGCCAACCTGTGGCGCAGCAAGTCGCAGGGTGCCTCGACCATCACGATGCAGGTGGCGCGCACCTTCCTGCTGACGCGCAAGAAAACCTACAGCCGCAAGTTGCAGGAGATCATGCTGGCCTACCGCATCGAGCATGAACTCAGCAAGGACAAGATCCTCGAGCTGTACATGAACCAGATTTATCTGGGCCAGCGTGCCTACGGTTTCGGCAGCGCCGCGCGCACTTATTTCGGCAAGCCGATCCAGCAGCTGACGATCGCCGAAGCGGCGATGCTGGCCGGCCTGCCGAAAGCGCCAGCCAGCGCCAATCCGGTGGTCAATCCGAAGCGCGCGACCGAACGCCAGCAATACGTGCTGAAGCGCATGCATGAACTCGGTTACATCAACGATGCGCAATACGAACAGGCGAAGCATGAAAAGCTGCACGTCCTGCCCGATGGCGGCAAGCTGCACACGCATGCCGAATTTGCGGCCGAAAGCGTGCGCCAGTTCCTGTATGCGCAATACAAGGACGACATTTACACCAAGGGCTTCACGGTCTATACCACGCTGAACAAGGCGGATCAGGATGCCGCGTATGAAGCCGTGCGGCGCGGCGTGCTGGACTACGACCGGCGCCATGGCTACCGCGGGCCCGAGGGTTTCATCGAGCTGCCGAGCGACGACGAGGATCGCGACCAGGCGATCGACGAAAGCTTGCTGAAGCATCCGGACAGCGACGATCTGAAGGCGGCGGTCGTCATCGATGCCTCATCGAAGGCAATTCATGCACGCACGCTGGCCGACAACGACATCACGATTTCCGGCGAGGGCTTGCGCTTTGCCGCGGCCGGTCTGTCGTCCAAGGCCTCGGCGCAGAAAAAGATCAAGCCGGGCGCGATCATCCGCGTGATGCAGGACAAGAAGGGAAAATGGTCGGTCACGCAACTGCCTGAAGTGGAAGCCGCCTTCATCTCGGTCAGCGGGCTGGACGGATCGATCAAGGCGATGGTCGGCGGTTTCGATTTCGGCATGAGCCAGTTCGACCATGTCACGCAGGCGTGGCGGCAGCCGGGCTCTACCATCAAGCCCTTCATTTATTCGGCCGCACTGGAAAAAGGCTTCTCGCCAGGCACCTTGATCAACGATGCGCCGCTGGGCGACGAAGCGCCGGTGGTGCAGGGCAAGGCATGGAATCCCGGCAATGACGACGGCAATTACGACGGGCCGATCACGATGCGCACCGGCCTGAAGAAATCCAAGAACCTGGTATCGATCCGCATCCTGCGCAAGATCACGCCCGATTACGCGAGGCAGTACCTGACCCGTTTCGGCTTCGATATCGACAAGCAGCCGGACAACCTGACACTGACGCTGGGCACCGGTTCCGTCACGCCGTTGCAGCTGGCCGGCGCCTATGCCGTATTCGCCAACGGCGGTTTCAGGATCGCGCCTTACCTGATCGAGAAGGTGGTGGACGGCAAGGGCAATGTGCTGCTGGAGGCGCAGCATCCGCAAGCCGGCGACGAGGCCGCGCGCGTGATCGATCCGCGCAATGCCTTCGTGATGGATTCGATGCTGCGCGATGTCGCGCACTCCGGCACCGGCTATATGGCGGGCCAGCGCCTCGGGCGCCCTGATGTCGCCGGCAAGACCGGCACCACTGACAATGCGATGGATGGCTGGTTCGCCGGCTATGCGCGCGATGTGGTGTCGGTCGCCTGGATGGGATATGACCAGCCGAAGTCGCTCGGCTCGCGCGAATTCGGCTCTTCTCTGGCCTTGCCGATCTGGGTGGATTTCATGCGCACGGCCTTGCGCGACAAGCCGCCGATCGGCATCGTGACGCCGCCCGGCATCTCGCAGATGGATGGCGACTGGGTGTATGACGAATACCGCGACGGCAGCGGCGTGCAGTCGGTGGATGTCGAACAGCAGAAGGGGTTCTGGGAACGCCTGTTCGGCCCGCCGGCGACGCCGGGGAACAATGCGCCCGCTCCGCAGCAGCAGCCTTCGCCGCTGGATGACCTTTACCGCGGCTGACCAACGCTTGCCCACATGAAGACGCTGATTGTCATTTCGGGATGCTTCCCGGCGCTGCGCGGCCTGAACGCGCAGCAATTCATCAACGCGATCGAGCCCAGGCTGATCGATATCCGCAATCCGCGCACCGGCCTGCAAGTAGACTTGTTCGGCCGCGTCAACGCGGTGCATGCCGCGGCCCAGGCGGAAGGCGATGTCATCACCGCCGAGATCGAGGTCGACGACGCCTTCCTGCAAAGGCATGGCCTGACGCCGGAGGAAGTAAGTGCGGTGCTGGTCGCGCGCATCAGCAAGCTGCGGCACCCGGCCACCGGCGCAAT
>DATMTZ010000072.1:0-2404 GCA_035563975.1 Oxalicibacterium sp.
CAATTGTTAAAAATGTTCAGAAATGCATGAATCCGCCGCCAATCCGGCGACTTCTGCATCGGTAGCGGCTATCATCTAGCCTGCGCCGCAGCGCCGATCGGATCGATCCGCTATAACGAATCAAGCATCACGTGGCGCCAACCTCGTAACGTTCAACGTTCTCCTTCGCCATCGCATCCATGACGCATCACCTTGCGCTCCGCTTCGCTGCCAGGACCGATACCGGTAAGGTGCGCGGGCACAACGAGGACGCGATCGAATGGAGCCAGGAAGGCGGGGTTGCCGTGCTGGCGGATGGCATGGGCGGCTACAACGCAGGCGAAATCGCGAGCAACATCGCGACGACTGTCTTCAGATCCAGCCTCGATCAAAGCCTGCAGGAATTCAGCTGGCTGCGCCGCTCGCCGGGCAGCAAGCAGCTGGAGCGCCTGCTAACCGAAGCAGTCGAGGCCGCAAACGAGCAGATTCTCGCCGCCTCGCTCAGCCAGCCGGAATTCAGCGGCATGGGCACCACGCTGGTTGCCGCGCTATTCCATCAAAACAAGGTCGTGCTGGCGCATATCGGCGACTCGCGCGCATATCGCTTCCGGCAAGGCGTGCTGACGCAACTGACCCGCGATCATTCGCAACTGCAGGAACAGATCGATGCCGGTCTCGTCAGCCCGGAATGGGCGCGCTTTGCGCCAAACAAGAATCTGATTACGCGCGCGCTCGGCGTGGCGGTTGAGATCGAGGTGGAGACAAATACCTATGCGACGGAAGCGGGGGATATCTACCTGCTGTGTTCCGACGGTTTGTCGGACATGCTGGCGACCGAGCAGATCGTCGAACTGCTGGGGCGGCATGCCGATCTCGAGTCGACTTGCGAGGATCTGGTGAATGCCGCCAACGACAATGGCGGGCGCGACAATATTTCCGTCATTCTGGCCAGGATCGATGCGCTCGACGCCACGCCGCTTCCCGGTTGGGGCGAGCGCATGCGTGTCTGGCTCAAATCCTGCATGAGGGCATAGCATGCAGACGCGACCCGACCGCCGCCGCTCGCAAGCAGGCGTATCATGGAAAGCGATCCGCATCGTTTTAATCAGGGTGGCGAAACGCCAGTCATTGAAACATTTCGAACAATCATGGCCGCAATTATTTTGGCGAAAGACGGCACGGTGCTGCAAAGAATCCCGCTGCTCAAGGAACGGACGACCATCGGGCGCCGCACCTATAACGACATCGTCATTGACGAACCCGGCGTCAGCGCAGAGCACGCCGTACTCCTCATTGCCTTGGGCGACCTGTATTTTCAGGATCTGGGCAGCACCAATGGCAGCCGCATCAACGGCGAACCAGTTCAAAAGCATTGCCTGCAGGACGGCGACGTGATCGAACTGGGGCGGCATACGATGCAATATCGCGCCAACGAAGACGCAGCGCCGTTGCGGCAGCCGGAAAAAGGCGAGGCGCCTGATATCGAGCCGGAACAGGCGGCCGCGGCATTCCGCGCGGAGAACGGCATTTCGATGTTCGGCCGTCCGGCCCTCATCGAAGTCCTGAACGGCCACCATTCAGGAAAGAAAATCCCGTTGACGCAACCTTTGACCACCATAGGCCACCCGCATGTGCAAATCGCCGTGCTCGCGAAAGGCAGGGATGGCTACAGCCTGACGCACGTGGAAGGCAAGACGCATCCGCTCGTCAACGGCAAATCAAGCGGCATGGCGACGCAGGCGTTGTCGGACGGCGACCTGATCGATCTGGCCGGCACCAAGCTGCGGTTTTCGCTGGGTGTGCAGACGCAGCGTGTTTGATTCGCCGACAAAAATCGGCAAAGAACGCTTCAACTGACAAAAATCGGCAGCTTCCCTCGCCGCAAATTGTTACTTTTAATGCCATTTTTGCAGAAACACATCTTTTTTCATCAAAAAAACGGCTGGCACAGCCATTGCTCAAGAGAAGGCACGGCAGAAGTCTGCCTGCATTCCCAACAGGAGAGAGAAATGAAATCGATGAAAATGATGAAGAAGGCGCAGCAGGGCTTTACGCTGATCGAACTGATGATCGTTGTGGCGATCATTGGTATTTTGGCTGCGGTGGCGATTCCGCAGTACCAGAACTATATTGTTAGGGCGAAGCTCAGCAAGATCGCTCCCGTAGTAGATCCGGTGAAATTGGCGGTCGCTGAGTACGCGCAGAATAATAACGGGGATTTTTCGAATTTGGCGGGCGCAACGAGTGGTACCGCAGGAGGTTCATGGACCACGCTCGGATTTACGCAGCCGGATGGCACGGCTTCGGCCCCTACAACGACAGGTGAAGTGAGCACGATCGCATTAGGTTCAAACAACGGCGAAATCACGGCTACCATCCAAGGTATTGGTTCTCCTTATGACGGAGAGACAGTTACGTGGGCTCC
>DATMTZ010000073.1:0-2623 GCA_035563975.1 Oxalicibacterium sp.
GCGGCCGATACGCGCCGCGCCTTGCTCGCCTTGCCGCAACTGTACGGTGATGCTGCGGTCATCGCGCGCGCGCGCGAGGAACTGCCTGCGCTGCCGGGCATCGCGAAGGCGCTGGACGAGCTGGCGGCGCTGGTGGAGCTGGCCGGCGATGCCAACGTGACGGTCGACCTGGCCGATCTCGGCGGCTACCAGTATGAAAGCGGCGTGATGTTCGCGATCTACGTTCCGGGCCTGCCGAACGCGGTGGCGCGGGGCGGCCGTTACGACCATGTCGGCGAAGCGTTTGGACGAGCGCGCCCGGCAACCGGTTTTTCGATGGACTTGCGCGAGCTGGCGCGCCTGCTGCCTGTCGCGGAACGCAAGCGTTCGATCCGCGCGCCGTTTGCGCGCGACGCCGCCTTGCGTCAGAAGATTGCTGCCTTGCGCGAAGCCGGTGAAGTGGTGATACAAAGCCTGCCCGGTCACGACAATGATCAGGAAGAGTTCGACTGCGATCGCGCGCTCGTGCTCGAGAATGGACAATGGATTATCAAAAGTGGGTTAAGTGATGTCAACTAAAAGCATGGGAAAAAACGTCGTCGTAGTCGGTACGCAATGGGGCGATGAAGGCAAGGGCAAGATCGTCGATTGGCTGACCGATCATTCGCAGGGCGTGGTGCGTTTCCAGGGCGGCCACAATGCCGGCCACACGCTGGTGATCGGCGGTCACAAGACGGCGTTGCAGCTGATCCCTTCCGGCATCATGCGCGCCGGTGTCGCCTGCTACATCGGCAACGGCGTCGTGCTGTCGGTGCCGGACCTGCTACGCGAGATCGACAAGCTGCAGGCGATCGGCGTCGAAGTGCCGTCGCGCCTGAAAATTTCCGAGGCGTGCCCGATCATCCTGCCGTATCACGTATCGCTCGACGTCGCACGTGAAGCGGCGCGCGGCGATGCCAAGATCGGCACCACCGGCAAAGGCATTGGCCCCGCATACGAAGACAAGGTTGCGCGCCGCGCAATCCGCGTCGCCGACCTGCTGAACGAACAGCGTTTCGCCGAGAAGCTGCGCGAAAATCTCGACTATCACAACTTCGTGCTGACAAACTATTTGAAGGTGCCGGCGGTCGATTACCAGAAGACGCTGGACGATGCGCTGGCCGATGTGCCGCGCCTGGCGCCGATGGTCGGCGACGTGTCGAGCGCACTGTATGCGACCAGTGAGCAGGGCGGCAACCTGCTGTTCGAAGGCGCGCAGGGCAGCCTCCTGGATGTGGACCACGGCACCTATCCATATGTCACGTCGAGCAACTGCGTGGCAGGCAATGCGGCTACCGGTTCCGGCGTTGGCCCGGGCATGCTGCATTACATTCTCGGCATCACCAAGGCTTACACCACGCGCGTCGGTTCCGGCCCGTTCCCGTCCGAGTTGCCGACGGATGCCGGCATCGGCAAGCACCTGGCGACGGTCGGCCACGAGTTCGGTACCGTTACCGGCCGTCCACGCCGCTGCGGCTGGTTCGATGCGGCTCTGATGAAGCGTTCGGTGCAGATCAACGGCGTCAGCGGCATCTGCCTGACCAAGTTGGACGTGCTCGACGGCCTCGAGTCACTGCGCCTGTGCACGGGTTACCGCATCGGCGACAAGACAGTCGACATTTTCCCGGTGGGCGCCGAAGACGCAGCGCGCTGCGAGCCGATCTACGAAGAAATGCCGGGCTGGAAGGAAAGTACTGTCGGCGCCAAATCGCTGGATGTGCTGCCCGCCAATGCGCGCGCCTACATCAGCCGTATCGAGGCGCTGATCGGCGTGCCGATCGACATGATTTCCACCGGCCCTGATCGTGAAGAAACCATCGTCCTGCGCCATCCGTTCAAGTAATCGCTGTTCGCGATGATGCCCGTGCCGCAATCCGACGATCAACATTTGTGGGTGACATGGGACGCGTATCATCGGGCGATCGAAAGTCTGGCGCTGCAGGTGCATGCATCAGGCTGGAAGTTCGATCATGTTTTATGCCTGGCGCGCGGGGGACTGCGGCCGGGCGATGTGTTCTCCCGCATTTTCGACGTGCCGCTGGCGGTGCTGGCCACCAGCTCGTATCGCGATGACGCCGGCACGACGCAAGGCGAGTTGAGTATCGCGCATCACATCACAACAACAGGCGGTGCGCTTGCCGGCAGAGTGCTGCTGATTGACGATCTGGTTGATTCCGGTATTACGCTGGCAAGCGTGCAGCGGCACCTGCTCGCACAGTTTCCCGGCATCAGCGAAGTGCGCTCCGCCGTAATCTGGTACAAGGCCTGCTCATCGGTACGACCGGATTTCTATCTTGAATACCTGCCCGGCAATCCCTGGATACACCAGCCGTTTGAGGAATACGACGGTTTGCGTCCGCACCAGCTTGCGGCGTGGATGAAGAAAGGCGAAGAGTAAAGCCGGAGGGCATTCACAGCGCGTGCATTGAACAGATGGCGCGCCCGCATGTCGAATGACAAAAGAAAAAGCCCGTTGACGAATCAACGGGCTTTCGTAGTTGGTGCCCACGGAGGGACTCGAACCCCCACACCTCGCGGCACATGGACCTGAACCATGCGCGTCTACCAATTCCGCCACGTGGGCCTGCGTTTGCAGAAAGATGAG
>DATMTZ010000074.1:0-4827 GCA_035563975.1 Oxalicibacterium sp.
CGCTGCAAGCGTCCTTCCTGCGCCAGCTGGCGAATTACGCGGATCGTATCGATGTCGGCTTCTTCATAGGCCGAACGGCGGAATTCGTTGTAGAACGCCTCCTCGTCGGAATCCGCCTTGCCGTCGTCGTATTCGAAGCGCACGAACAGGACATCCGGCTGCGGTTCCTCGATCGTCATCAGCAAACTCGATTCCGGAATGTCGCCCTGTGCCGGCACGTCATAGCGCACCGCATGCGGCGCGTCGAAGCTGACGCGGTCGTGGATCACCAGATCCCCATAGCGCAGCGAACGCGACAGCAGCGCGCCGCTGCGGTCGGTCAGCGTGCATTCGTCCAGGTGCGGCACGAACAGCCGCGGCGCTTCGGCGCGCAGCACCAGGCCGCGCCACAATTCATCGCGCGTCAGGGTATCGATCAGCGGATTCAGCGGATCGTTGATTTCAATCAAATGTTCGAATTGCATGAGCAAAAATAAGAAAAAGCGCTGCAATGCGGCATGCATATCGCGTCAAAGCCATATTGTACGTGCAGCATCGCGACCGGCGATATACGGCAAACGGCCGCCGTCGGCACGCTGCTACAATGAGACGCTTTTCCTCCTGTTGGTTCCATGTCCGCTTCCCCGAATGCTCTTCCGCACGGTTTGAATGCGCCGCAGCGCGAGGCCATCCATTACATGGATGGTCCGTGCCTGGTGCTGGCCGGCGCCGGCTCGGGCAAGACGCGCGTGATCACGACCAAGATCGTCAGCCTGATCGAGGAACACGGCTACGAGGCGAAGAACATCGCCGCGCTGACTTTCACCAACAAGGCCGCGCTGGAAATGCAGGAGCGCATTGCCAAGCTGCTCAAGGAGCCAAGGCAGGCCAAGCAGCTGACCGTCAGCACCTTCCACTCGCTGGGCGTCAAGATTCTGCGGCAGGAAGCGCAGGAACTCGGCCTGAAGGATCGCTTCTCGATCATGGACAGCGACGACTGCTTTTCCATCGTGCAGGATCTCGCCATCACGACCGACAAGCAGCTGATCCGCCGCATCCAGACCGCGATGTCGCTGTGGAAGAACGCGATGATCGATCCCGACACCGCGCTGAAGCAGGCGAAGGACGAGGACGAAGCGCAGGCCGCGCGCATCTACCGCAATTACGTCGCCACGCTGTCGGCGTACCAGGCGGTCGATTTCGACGACCTGATCCGCTTGCCGGTGGAACTGTTCCGTAACAACGAAGCGGTGCGCGACAAGTGGCAGCGCCGCCTGCGCTATCTGCTGGTCGACGAATACCAGGACACCAACACCTGCCAGTACGAACTGGTGAAACTGCTGGTGACCGGCCTCGGCAAGAAGCCGATGTTCACGGCGGTGGGCGACGACGATCAGGCGATCTACGCGTGGCGCGGCGCGACCATCGAAAACCTGAAGCAGCTGCAGGTCGATTTCCCCGACCTGAAAGTGATCAAGCTCGAGCAGAACTACCGTTCCAGCACGCGCATCCTGCAGGCGGCCAATGCTGTCATCGGCAACAACCCGAAGCTGTTCGAGAAATCGCTGTGGTCCGAGCACGGACTCGGGGATCCGGTGAAAGTCGTCGCGATGCCGGACGACGAGCAGGAAGCCGAACAGGTCGCCATCATGCTGTCGGCGCACAAGTTCGAGCGGCGCGCGAAATTTTCCGACTACGCGATCCTGTATCGCGGCAACCACCAGGCACGCGTGATCGAACAGGCGCTGCGCAAGGAACGCATTCCGTACACGATCTCCGGCGGCCAGAGCTTTTTCGACCGCGCCGAAATCAAGGACATCATCGCCTACCTGCGACTGATCGCGAACGAGGACGACGATCCGGCCTTCATCCGCGCGGTGACCACGCCCAAGCGCGGCGTCGGCCAGGCCACGCTGGAAACGCTGGGCGCGTTCGCCGGTCAATGGCAATGTTCATTGTTCGAGGCGGTGTTCAAGGGCGGGCTGGAAGCGAAACTGGCCGAACGGCAGCTGACGCCGCTGCGCGAGTTCTGCACGTTCATCAACAATCTCGAAGCGCACGCGCATCGCGAAGGCCATGCCGCCTCGCTGCTCGACGACATGATGAAAGAGATCAATTACGAAGGCTATCTGTACGATGCCTTCGACGAACGCCAGGCGCAGGCCAAGTGGCAGAATGTGATCGACTTCACGACCTGGCTGAAGGAGAAGGGCAGTGGCGGCAAGGATGGCACCGACGATCATCGCAGTCTGCTCGATCTGACGCAGATGGTCGCGCTGATGAGCATGTTGGAAGGGAAGGACGAGGAGCCCGATGCGGTGCGCATGTCGACGCTGCATGCATCGAAAGGGCTGGAATTCCCGCACGTGTTCCTGGTCGGCGTCGAGGAAGGCATCCTGCCGCACAAGGGCGATCCCGATGCGCCGGTCGAGACGCTGGCCGCACGCATCGAGGAAGAGCGCCGCCTGATGTACGTCGGCATCACGCGCGCGCAGCGTTCGCTGCACGTCACCTGGTGCAAGAAGCGCAAGCGCGCGCGCGAGCATGTGCATTGCGACGTGTCGCGCTTCATCAAGGAAATGAAGCTGGACGAAGGCGATGCGGTGCCGACCGAGGATGAAGTCGTCACGCCGCAGGATCGGCTGGCGAACTTGAAAGCACTGCTGCAGAAACCGAAGGCGGCATGAGCGCTGCATGTTGTCCTTGTGTCGCCAGGCGCAATCGTGAAGAAAAACATCCATGAATGAATCAGAGCCATCCGGCGCCTTGTCCCGGGCCATCAGCAAGCGTGCGCGTCACACAGCGCGCGTGTCGCGCCATTCGTTCCGCATCGCCGTGTTTCTGGGTGGCGCCGCTTGCGTTGCGCTGTTCTCGCTGCTGTTTGCCGCCATTGCGGAAAAAATGCTGGAATGGAATCGCGAGATCACGCACGCCTACTGGTGGAGCGCGTTGATCATGCTGCCCGCCGGCTTCGCACTGATACGCTGGCTGACGATACGGTTGGCGCCGCAGGCGCGCGGCAGCGGTATTCCGCAAGTGATTGCCGCGATGAGCATTCCGGCCGGGCCGTCGCAAACCATGCTGGTGTCGCTGAGGCAATCCTTGTGGAAGATCGTGCTGACGGCGGCGGGTTTGCTGATCGGCGCGTCGATCGGACGCGAAGGGCCATCGGTCCAGGTAGGCGCGGCCGCCATGCTGAGCTGGGGACGCTGGTGGCAGAAGCGTCCACGCTTCGCGGTCGGCTTTCGCCCGGAAGCGTTGATCGCCGCCGGTGCCGCCGGCGGCCTGGCAGCGGCGTTCAATACACCGCTGGCCGGCATCGTGTTCGCGATCGAGGAGCTCGGGCGCGGCAGCGCAGTGCGCTGGGACCGGCTGGTGATGTCGGCCGTGCTGGGTTCGGGTTTCATCGCACTGGCCGTGGTCGGCAACAATCCTTATTTCCAGTTGAGCGAATCAATCCTCGCGCTGCACGCGTCATGGCCGGCGGTCGCCGTTTGCGCACTGATCAACGGCATGCTCGGCGGCTTGTTCGCCAAGGCCTTGCTGGCCGGGCCGGCGATGTGGGTGCCGGCGCGCCACCGCAGCTGGCCGGAACGTCATCCGATTTTGACGGCAACGGTCTGCGGCGTCATGGTTGCGCTGCTCGGCCTGGTGGCGAAGGGGACGACCTACGGCACCGGTTACGAACATGCGAATGCCGTGCTGAACGGCAATCCGCTCGACAGCCTGCTGTTCGGCATTGCCAAGCTGGGCGCGACGGTGTTTTCGTACATCGCCGGACTGCCGGGCGGCATCTTCACGCCGTCTCTGGCGATCGGTGCCGGCATCGGGGACAATATCGCGCACCTGCTGCCGTCGCTCACCGATCCACGCCTGATGGGCCTGCTGTCGATGGCGGCGTTTCTGGCCGCGGCCACGCAGGCGCCGATCACGGCGACCGTGATCGTGATGGAAATGACGCGCAGCCAGGATGCCACCCTGATGCTGCTGGCGGTGACGCTGGCCGCATCCTTCGTATCGCGCCAGTTCTGCCCGCGGCCGTTCTATCACACCGTGTCGCGCAATTTTCGTCGTGAAGCGATGCACCGGCATCAGGCAGCGCATGAACAGGCAACTTCGGGAGCACACAAATGAATGAAGAGCAAATCATCGACATCGAGATCAAGCTGACGCGGCAGGAAGACTTGCTCGACACGCTGAATCGTACCGTGTACGAGCAGCAGAAGAAGATAGCCGAACTGGAAGCGCTGTGCACGGCGCTCGCGCTGCGCCTGAAGGAAGTGGGCGAAGCGGCGCGCCAGAATCCGATTAACGAACCGCCGCCGCACTATTGATTCCCAGAGCAAGCATGATGACACCCGAGCAGGAGCAGCAACTGCTGCACGCCAAACTCAATATGGAAACCGCGCAGATGGCGTGGTCCGAACTGCTGCGCTACTTTGCCGGCGGCCACGTGATCGTCGTCAGCAGCGATCTCGACCTGGTCGAGGTGGCGGCGCGCTTTACGGTGGACGATACCGCGGCGGTGCAGCGGTGGTTGGATGAAGGGCGCGTTGCGCGCGCCTCGGACGATCAGGCGCGCGACTGGCTGGAAGCGGACGCGATGCTCTGGACTGTGGTGGCGCGGCCGTGGGTGCTGGTGCAAGAGGGCAAGCCGGGCTGATCGGCGCAGCCCTGCGGCATTACTGTTTCGACTGATGGTGAATGGCGACGAACAGCGTCGCCAGCGTCGACAGCACGGCGCCGAAATGCGCTTCCGGCTCGGTGTTGTCCCAGATGTAGTGCGCCATCACCGACTCGAATTCCTTGCTGCGCTTTTTTTGCGTGACCGCATGCGCGCGCGTGATC
>DATMTZ010000075.1:0-13971 GCA_035563975.1 Oxalicibacterium sp.
GAATTCCTGGTGGCCGGGCATGCCGGCACCACGCCCCGCCCGCTGGCCAAGGTGGCATCCGGCGGCGAACTGGCACGCATCGCGCTCGCGATTTCGGTCATCACGTCCAGCGCGACGGCGACGCCGACGCTGATCTTCGACGAGGTCGACAGCGGCATCGGCGGCGGTGTCGCCGAAGTGGTGGGCCGCCTGCTGAAACGCCTGGGCCAGGACCGTCAGGTACTGTGCGTGACGCACCTGCCGCAGGTCGCCAGCCAGGCCAACCAGCACTTCCAGGTCAGCAAGAAAAACAGCGGCGGCAAGACCTTGTCGTCGATCGACGCGCTTGATGCGAACGCGCGCGTCGAGGAAATTGCCCGCATGCTGGGCGGCCTCGAAATCACCGCCACCACACGCACACATGCGCGCGAGTTGCTGGCGAGCTGAATAAGCCGCACAATGGCGGTCCCTTGCCGACCGCTGCAACCATGCGTTCGGCAAATCACTTATACATGCCGATGTCATTCCGCTCCGAACCTCCGCATCTCCACGGCAACGTGCCGAAGACAGCCGTGCTGCTGATCAATCTCGGCACGCCGGACGCGCCGACCACCGGCGCGGTGCGCCGCTATCTGAAGGAATTCCTGTCCGATCCGCGCGTGGTGGAAATTCCGCGCGCGCTCTGGTGGTGCATCCTGCGCTTGTTCATCCTGCCGTTCCGTTCCTCGCAATCGGCAAAAAAGTACGCGGCAATCTGGAGCAACGAAGGTTCGCCGCTGAAGGTTCATACGGAGAAGCAGGCGAAGCTGTTGACTGGTTACCTGGGCGAGCGCGGGCATGAGATACGCGTCGAATATGCGATGCGCTACGGCAATCCATCGGTAAGTGCCGTACTGCAGAAACTGAAGGACGAGGGTTGCGACCGCATCCTGGTGCTGCCGGCCTATCCGCAATATTCGGGCACGACCACCGCCTCCCTGTTCGACGCCGTGTTCCGCCACTATGCACGCACGCGCAACGTGCCGGAGCTGCGCTTTATCAAGCACTATCACGATCACGACGCCTATATCGAAGCGCTGCGGCAATCGGTGCTGGCGCATTGGGAGATGAGCGGACGGCCGGACAAGCTGGTGATGAGTTTCCACGGCGTGCCGAAGCGCACGCTGATGCTGGGCGATCCGTATCACTGCGAATGCCACAAGACCGCGCGGCTGCTGGCGCGCGAACTGGGCCTGGAGGAAGGGCAGTACGTCGTGACCTTCCAGTCGCGTTTCGGCAAGGCCGAATGGCTGCAGCCCTACACGGCGCCGACCTTGGAGCAACTGGCGCGCGAGGGCGTCAAGCGGGTCGATGTCATTTGTCCCGGCTTTACCAGCGACTGCCTGGAGACGCTGGAAGAAATCGCGATGGAAGTACGCCAGCTGTTTTTGCAGGCCGGCGGACAGGATTTTCACTACATTCCGTGCCTGAACGAGGACCATGCCTGGATAAAGGCGCTGGCTGAATTGGTAGAATTGCACGCCATCGGCTGGCCGACCATGCGTTCGGCTGCTGCGCAAGAAGAACAGGAAAGACAGGCGCAGGTGTCGCGCGAGCGCGCTTTGCAGCTCGGCGCGGAACGATAAGCGATTCCGGACGGGGCATGACCCCGCCGAGGCGTACCCGTAAAGACCGTCCATCATCAGGCCGTGAGAGCGGCCTGAACGGCGGCGCTTGTCTTCCGGGGTTCTCTCCGGCAAAAAGTCCGGTGAATGTCCCTTGAAATAGTGTGGGATAGCCCCATTTGCTTTGTCGAATTGCCATCTATTGTCGTAACTCTTTGATTGTTGGAGATTTTTAATGCAAGACCAGGATAAATACGCAGAGCAGGCGGCCTCGATGGATGACGCGGCTGCATCCGAAGCGCCTGCTGCCGCGCCCACGCTGGAAGAGCAACTGGCTGCATCGCAACAGGCGGCGCAGGAATTCCAGGAAGCCTTCATGCGGGCCAAGGCCGAGACCGAGAATTTCCGTCGCCGCGCGCAGGAAGACATTGCGCGCGCACACAAATTTGCGATCGAGAGCTTCGCCGAGGCGCTGGTGCCGGTGAAGGACAGCCTGGAGATGGCCTTGCAGGTGCCGACGCCGACAGTGGAGTCGCTGAAGGAGGGCGTGGACATGACGCTGAAGCAGCTGTCCGCCGCGTTCGAAAAGAACCGCCTGCTGGAAGTCATGCCGCAACAGGGCGAAAAGCTGGACCCGATGAAGCACCAGGCCATTTCGATGGTGCCGGCCGACCAGGAGCCGAACACCATCGTCAACGTGCTGCAGAAGGGCTATCTGATCTCGGATCGCCTGCTGCGCCCGGCGCTGGTCACGGTGGCGCAGGAAAAGTAAGCGCCGCTGCTTGAAAGCGCGGCCGCTCGCCATATATTCCACTCATCGGATTCATTGCTTTTTAATTTTTAAACATTTCGCATTACAGACTTAAGGGACATTCCATCATGGGCAAAATCATTGGTATCGATTTGGGCACGACCAACTCCTGCGTAGCGATCATGGAGGGCGGCAAATCGAAAGTCATCGAAAATTCCGAAGGCGCGCGCACCACGCCTTCCGTCATTGCTTATCAGGAAGACGGCGAGATTCTCGTTGGCGCACCGGCCAAACGCCAGGCGGTGACCAATCCGAAAAACACGCTGTATGCCGTCAAGCGCCTGATCGGCCGCAAGTTCGACGAGAAGGAAGTGCAGAAGGACATCAGCCTGATGCCTTACCAGATCAGCAAGGCCGACAACGGCGATGCCTGGGTGTCCGTGCGCGACAAGAAGCTCGCGCCGCCGCAGATTTCCGCGGAAGTGCTGCGCAAGATGAAGAAAACCGCCGAAGACTATCTCGGCGAAGAAGTGACCGAAGCGGTCATCACGGTGCCGGCCTACTTCAACGACTCGCAGCGCCAGGCAACGAAAGACGCCGGCCGCATCGCCGGTCTCGACGTCAAGCGCATCATCAACGAACCGACCGCGGCTGCACTGGCGTTCGGCCTGGACAAGACCGGCAAGGGCGACCGCAAGATCGCCGTGTATGACCTCGGCGGCGGCACCTTCGACATTTCGATCATCGAGATTGCGGACGTCGACGGCGAGATGCAGTTCGAAGTGCTGTCGACCAATGGCGACACCTTCCTCGGCGGCGAAGACTTCGACCAGCGCCTGATCGACTACATCATCGAGGAATTCAAGAAGATCAACGGCCTCGACCTGTCGAAGGACGCGATCGCGCTGCAGCGTATCAAGGCATCGGCAGAACGGGCCAAGATCGAACTGTCGTCGTCGCAGCAGACCGAAATCAACGAGCCGTACATTGCGATGGCAAACGGCGCGCCGGTCCACCTGAACCTGAAGATCACGCGCGCCAAGCTGGAATCGCTGGTGGAAGACCTGATCGCCAAGTCGATCGAACCTTGCCGCACCGCGATCAAGGATGCCGGCGTGAAAGTGTCCGATATCGACGACATCATCCTGGTCGGCGGCCAGACCCGCATGCCGAAGGTGCAGGAAGCGGTGAAGGATTTCTTCGGCAAGGAGCCGCGCAAGGACGTCAACCCTGACGAAGCCGTTGCAGTCGGTGCCGCGATCCAGGGTTCGGTGCTGTCTGGCGACCGCAAGGACTTGCTGCTGCTGGACGTGACGCCGCTGTCGCTCGGTATCGAAACGCTGGGCGGCGTGATGACCAAGATGATCCAGAAGAACACCACGATTCCAACCAAGTTCTCGCAAGTGTTCTCGACCGCCGACGACAACCAGCCGGCAGTGACCATCAAGGTTTATCAGGGTGAGCGTGAAATGGCCTCCGGCAACAAGGCGCTGGGCGAATTCAACCTCGAAGGCATTCCGCCGGCCGCGCGCGGCACCCCGCAGATCGAGGTTACCTTCGACATCGACGCCAACGGCATTCTGCACGTCAGCGCGAAGGACAAGGCGACCGGCAAGGAAAACAAGATCACCATCAAGGCCAACTCGGGACTGACCGAAGAGGAAATCCAGAAGATGGTGCAGGATGCCGAAGCCAACGCCGAAGAAGACAAGCGTCTGAAGGAAGTGGCGGAAGCGCGCAACCAGGGCGATGCGCTGGTGCACTCGACCCGCAAGTCGCTGGGCGAATACGGCGACAAGCTTGAAGCCGGCGAGAAGGAAAAGATCGAAGCGGCGATCAAGGACCTCGAGGAAGCGTTGAAAGGCGGCGACAAGGCAGCCATCGACGAAAAATCGGCAGCCCTGACGACGGCGGCGCAGAAGCTCGGCGAGAAGATGTACGCCGACATGCAGGCGCAGCAGGCAGCGGCCGGCGGCGCCGCAGGCGCGGATGCCGGTGCCGGTGCGGCGCATGCCGAGGCTGGTGCGCAGCAGGACGACGTGGTGGACGCCGACTTCAAGGAAGTGAAGGACAAGTAATGCAGGCGCGGCGATGAATACATCGCCGCGTTTTGATTACCGCGGTCTGATGTCGTAACGACACGCCGAGTCGAAGGCTCCAACCTCGACTCGGCGTTTGCATGAATAGAAGTACGAAAGAAACAGGGTGCCTACACATGGCAAAACGTGATTTTTACGAAATTCTCGGCGTCGGCAAGAACGCCACCGACGACGAAATCAAGAAGGCCTATCGCAAGCTGGCGATGAAGCACCATCCGGACCGCAATCCGGACAGCAAGGGAGCGGAGGACAAGTTCAAGGAGGCGAAGGAAGCCTACGAGATGCTGTCGGATCCGCAGAAGCGCGATGCCTACGACCGTTACGGCCACGCCGGCGTCGATCCCAACATGGGCATGGGCGGTGGCGGCGGTTTTGCCGATGCTTTCGGCGATATCTTCGGCGATATCTTCGGCCAGGCTGCCGGCCGCGGCCGCGGCGGACCGCAGGTCTATCGCGGCGCCGATCTGCGCTACAACCTCGAAATTACACTGGAGCAGGCCGCGCACGGCTACGACACCACGATCCGCGTGCCGTCCTGGGACAACTGCGACACTTGCCACGGCAGCGGCGCCAAGCCGGGCACCTCGCCGGTCACCTGTACCACCTGCGGCGGCCACGGCCAGGTGCGCATGCAGCAGGGGTTCTTCAGCGTGCTGCAGACCTGTCCGAAGTGCCACGGCAGCGGCAAGATCAATCCTTCGCCGTGCGGCACTTGCAGCGGCTCCGGCAAGATCAAGCGCAACAAGACGCTGGAAGTGAAGATTCCTTCCGGTATCGACGACGGCATGCGCATCCGCTCGTCCGGCAACGGCGAGCCGGGCATGAACGGCGGCCCGCCGGGCGATCTGTACGTCGAAATCCGCATCAAGCAGCACCCGATGTTCCAGCGCGAAGGCGACGACCTGCATTGCGAGATCCCGATCTCGTTTGCACGCGCGGCGCTGGGCGGCGAGATCGAGGTGCCGACGCTGAACGGCAAGGCGTCGTTCACGATCCCGGAAGGCACGCAAACCGGCAAGACTTTCCGCCTGCGCAGCAAGGGCATCAAGGGTGTGCGTTCCGGTTATGCCGGCGATCTTTTCGTCCACGTCGTGGTCGAGACGCCGGTGACGCTGACGGAACGGCAGAAGGAATTGCTGCGCGAGTTCGACCAGTTGACCACCGAGGGCGGCGCCAAGCACAGTCCGCAGACGAAAACCTGGAAAGACAAGGTCAAGGATTTCTTCGAATAAGTTGTTGACGTTCGATGGCAAGCCGCTGCACCGCAGCGGCTTTTTTGTACGCGAACTGCCGGCTTGGCGCCTAACGGAATCCTGACCATGCTTCGGATAGAATGGCCGCCGCATTTGCCAAGGCTTCGATCAATTTTCCCTATACATTCGACATGACCATCAAAAACAAGGAAGCGCTCGAACTGGAACAGCTGTTCCGGAACAACCGCAACTGGGCGGCGTCCATGGTGGCGCAGGACCAGCAGTTCTTCGCCAAGCTTGCGGCACAGCAATCACCCGAATATTTATGGATAGGCTGTTCGGACAGCCGCGTGCCGGCCAACGAAATTGTCGACTTGTTGCCAGGCGAGCTGTTCGTGCATCGCAATATCGCGAACGTGGTCGCGCATTCGGACCTGAACTGTCTGTCCGTGTTGCAATTCGCGATCGACGTGCTGCAAGTCAAGCATGTGATCGTGTGCGGCCATTACGGCTGTTCCGGCGTGCATGCCGCGATGACCGGCCGGCGCGTCGGCCTGGCCGACAACTGGCTGCGCCATGTACAGGACGTGCATCAGAAACACGGGCGTTACCTGGGCGATACCTTGCCGAGCAAGGCGCAGCACGACCGCCTGTGCGAATTGAACGTGATCGAGCAAGTAGCGAACGTGTGCCGCACGACCATCGTGCAGGATGCGTGGGAACGCGGCCAGGACGTGACGGTGCACGGCTGGGTATACGGCCTGAAAGACGGCCTGCTCAGCGACCTCGATGTCACGATCGACAATGAGCAGATGGTGGACGGCAAACTGGCCAGCGCGCTGTCACGGTACGACGCCGCGGCATAGCGGTCCTGCATTATCGATGTCGAACGGCAAGCGTTTGCGGCGCACGTGCCGGTTGCGTTCGCTACTGCACATTTGATGCAGGCCACGCCGACTATACTTGCGCCATGCCGGACGGCGGCATGGGAAAAGGGCGAAACCGGCGGAGAACACGCATGAGGTGGGAAGACAATCGCGAAAGCGACAATGTGGAAGACCGGCGGGGCGGCGGCTTCGGCGGTTTCGGCGGCCGCTCGGTCGGCATCGGGACCATCGTCATTGCACTGATCGGTTCCTACTTCTTTGGGGTCAGCCCTTCCGCCATCATCAGCCTTCTCAGCGGCGGGCCGGCGCCGGTCACGCAGCAGGCGCCTGCGCACAAACCGCCGGCGGACGATCCGGTCGCGCGCTTCGTCTCGGTCGTGCTGGCCGATACCGAAGATGTATGGGGACAGATTTTCCAGCAACGCGGCGGCCAGTACGTGCGGCCCAAGCTGGTACTGTTTTCCGGACGCGTCCCGACTGCCTGCGGCATGGGCGAAACGGCCGTCGGCCCTTTCTACTGTCCTGGCGACCAGAAAGTTTATCTCGACCTGCAATTCTTCCAGACCATGCGCGAGCGCTTCCATGTCGCCAGCGAATTTGCCGAAGCCTATGTGATCGCGCATGAAGTCGGCCACCATGTGCAGAACCTGACCGGCATTGCCGCGCAGGTCGACGAGATGCGGCGCGGCGCGTCCGAGCGCAAGGCCAATGCGCTGTCGGTGCGGATGGAATTGCAGGCGGACTGCTTTGCTGGCGTGTGGGCCTATCACGCGGATCGCGCGCGTCACATCCTCGAGTCGGGCGATGTCGAAAGCGCGTTGAAGGCGGCCACTGCGATTGGCGACGACACCTTGCAGCGGCAGTCGCAGGGCGTGGTGGTGCCGGATTCCTTCACGCACGGCACCTCCGAACAGCGAGTGCGCTGGTTTACCCGCGGCATCGACAGCGGCGATATCAAGAACTGCAATACCTTCGCGGCGCGACAGCTCTAAGCGAACAGTAAAAATAAAAGGCGCCGGGAGGCGCCTTTTCATCATCGCAGCAAGCGATCAGAAGCAATGCTCGGCAGCGGGGAAAGTCCCTTCCTTCACTTCCTTGATGTACGCGCGCACGGCGCCTTCGATGCTGCTCTGGCCTTCCATGAAATTTTTCACGAAGCGCGCCTTGCGGCCGGGGAAGACGCCAATGAAGTCGTGCATCACCAGCACTTGTCCCGAGCAATCGGGACCAGCGCCGATGCCAATGGTCGGCATCGTCAGCGCATCGGTGACTTCCTTGCCTACTGCGGCAGGAATGGCTTCGAGCACCAGCAAGGACGCGCCCGCCTCCTGCAGCGCCAGCGCATCGGCTTTCATCTGTTCTGCCGCCGCGTTTGTCTTGCCCTGCACCTTGTAGCCGCCGAAGCGATTGACTGATTGCGGCGTCAGGCCGAGGTGGGCGCACACCGGGATTTCGCGCGCGACCAGAAAGCGCACCGTGTCGACGACCCAGGCGCCGCCTTCGATCTTGACCATCTGCGCGCCGGCCTGCACCAGCTTCACTGCGTTGCGGAACGCATCTTCCCTGGTCGGATAGGTTCCAAAAGGCATGTCGGCCAGCACCAGCGCGGTCTTGTTGCCGCGCGCGACGCAGGCAGTGTGATAGGCGACTTCATCGATCGTCACGGTCAGCGTGGAATTGTGGCCCTGGCACACCATGCCGAGCGAATCGCCGATCAGCAGCGTCTCGACGCCGCAGCTGTCCATCAGAGATGCGAAGCTGGCATCGTAGGCGGTCAGCATCGTGATCTTTTCGCCCCGTTCGCGCATCGCGAACAGCGAAGGCACCGTGACCGGTTTCGTGCGCGCCGGCGCTTTTTCTCCCTGCGGAGGTTCGTTCGATTGCAGATAACTCGCCATGCTCATTCCCCACGATTGAAAAATTCGCGCTTGCCGCGCATGTCGCGGATGTGCGCCATCAACAATGCAAAATCCTCGTCGTTGCCGACCGGGTTCAGGTTTTCGGTGTTGACGATCAGCAGCGGCGCCGCGTCGTAGTCGTAAAAGATGCGGCTGTAGCTTTCGCACAGGCGCTCAATATAGTTTTCCGAGACCGCGTTTTCCATCGCGATGCCGCGCTTGCGGATGCGCTCGATCAGCGTCTGCGGTTCGGCCTGCAGATAGATGACGAGATCGGGCAGCGGCGCCTGCGGGCGCAGATGTTCATACAGCTGCTGGTACAGGGCCAGCTCGTCGTCGCCCAGCGTCAGCCGCGCGAAGATCGGGTCCTTGTCGAGCAGGAAGTCGGAGATGATGCGCGCGTCGAACAGATCCGGCTGCGCCAGGTCGCGCAGCTGGTTCAGGCGCTGGAACAGGAAGAACATCTGCGTCGGCAGCGCGTAGCGGCCGGCATCGCGATAGAACTTCTCGAGGAAGGGATTTTCCTCAGGCAGTTCCAGCAGGGTTTGCGCGTCGAGGAACTCCGCCATCTTGCGCGCCAGCGTGGTCTTGCCGGCGCCGATCGGGCCCTCGACGACGATGTATTTGTACTTGTCAAAATCCATATTGCGAGCTCATACCGAATTGAACGGGCGTCAGGTGCGAAAGATGAAGTACACCGCGCCGATCAGGCACAGTCCCGCCCAGAGGTAATCGAGTTTGAGCGGCTGGTTCATGAAGATCAGTGCAAACGGCACGAACACCGTCAGTGTAATCGCTTCCTGCAGAATTTTCAGTTGCGCGACGTTGTACGTCGAATAGCCGATGCGGTTGGCCGGCACCTGCAGCAAATACTCGAACAGCGCGATGCCCCAGCTGATCAGCGCGGCGATCCACCACGGTTTGGAAGACAGTTCTTTCAGGTGCCCGTACCAGGCGAAGGTCATGAAGATATTCGACAAGGCCAGCAGGCCGGCGGTCTGCACGATGACGGGGATTTGCATGACGATGAATGGGATCGATGAAAGGAATCAGGCAATTTTCCGGATCGCCTGTGCCGCGACGCCCGGCACAAACTGGTGCGCGGCGCCCTTGCCGGGAATGGCGATGAACGGATCGATCTGCAATAGCGGGATCAGTACGAATGCGCGTGCCGTCATGCGCGGATGCGGCACCGTCAGTGCGGGCGACGCGATGCGCTGCTGGCCGTACAGCAGCAAGTCCAGATCCAGCGTGCGCGGGGCGTTCGGAAACGGGCGTTCGCGTCCGTGACCCTGCTCGATATCCTGCAAGGCCTGCAGCAGGGCTTGCGGCGACAAAGCGGTTTGCAGTTGCGCGACGGCGTTGACGTAGTCGTCGCCGCCGGCATCGATCGGCGCGGTGCGGAACAGCGACGATTGCGCACTCAGGCTGGTTGCATCGATCCTGTCCAGCGCGGCCAGCGCCTTGCGCACGGTGGCTTCGGCATTGCCGAGATTGGCGCCAAGACCGACGTAGGCCACAACCTGCGTTTGCGCGCTCATGTGCTTATTCGGTTTTGCCGGAAGCGTCCGCGCCAGCCTTGCTGCGATTGCGTCCGCCGCGGCGGCGCGGCCGTTTCTTCGCGGGCGCATCGCTGGCGGCTGCAGGTTTCCTGGTCAGCAGGTCCTCGCGCTCGGCGCCGTCGGCTTCCATGAAAGCGGTCCACCAGTCGCCGAGTTCCTGCTCGATCTCGCCGGACGCGCAGCGCAGCAGCAGGAAATCGTAGCCGGCGCGCATGCGCGGATGTTCGAGCAGCTTGTACGGCGTCTTGCCGACGCGGCGATCAAAGCGCGGCTGCATGGCCCAGATGTCGCGCATGTCGGCCGCGATCTTGCGCTGCAGCGCGAGCGTATCGGTCTGCGTGTTCAGTACGTCATCGGCGGCGAGGTGCAGGGCAGGGATCGGATATTCGCCCGCGGCCTGGTAGGCCTTCCACTTTTCCAGCACCTGATGCCACAGCAGCGAAGCGAACAGGAAGCCGGGCGACACACCCTTGCCCTGCTTGACGCGGTCGTCGGTGTTGGCCAGCGCGAGGCGCACGAATTTCTCGCCGAGCGGTTGCTCCATCACGACGTCGAGCAGCGGCAGCAGGCCGTGATGCAGGCCTTCCTTGCGCAGCTGCTGCAGGCAGGCCCACGCGTGACCGCTCATCAGCAGCTTCAGCATCTCGTCAAAAACGCGCGCGGCCGGCACGTTGTTGATCAGCGGCGCCATCACCTTGATCGGCGCGCGTGTCTCGGGCGCAATCGTGAAATTCAGTTTTGCTGCGAAGCGCACCACGCGCAGCAGGCGCACCGGGTCTTCGCGGTAGCGCGCTTCGGGCACGCCGATGATGCGCAATGTCTTGCTGCGGATGTCGTCCATGCCGCCGTGGTAGTCGAGCACGGTCTGCGTGGCCGGATCGTAGTACATCGCATTGATGGTGAAGTCGCGGCGCACCGCGTCCTCGTGCTGTTCGCCGAAGGTGTTGTCGCGCAACACGCGGCCGTGTTCGTCCTTCGGCGCGTCCTCCGCCGAGGCGCCGCGGAACGTCGTCACTTCCAGCAGGTCCTGCCCGAACATCACGTGCACGATCTGGAAACGGCGGCCGATGATGAAGGCGCGGCGGAAGAGCTTCTTCACCTGTTCCGGCGTCGCGTCGGTGGCGATGTCGAAATCCTTGGGTTTCACGCCGAGCAGCAGGTCGCGCACCGCGCCGCCGACGAGGAAGGCCTTGAAGCCGGCCTGCTGCAGCGTGTTCGTCACGCGTACCGCGTTGGACGACACCAGCCTGGGGTCGATGCCGTGCTCTTTTGCCGTCAGGATGTCCGGTTGTGTCGGGTCTTTGTCCTTGGTGCCGAGGATGCGGCGGATCAGCTTTTTAATCATGGCGTTATTCGAACAGGCGGATGATCGGCCAGCCGTGCGCCTGTGCGTGCGCGGCGAGTCTGGCATTGGGATTGGTGGCGATGGGATCGGTCACGATGGACAGCAGCGGAATGTCGTTTTGCGAATCGCTGTAGAAATAGCTGCGTTCGAAGTCTTCCAGTTTCTGGCCGCGTGCTGCGAGCCACGCCTTGGTATGCACGATCTTGCCTGCGCCGGAAGTCGGCACGCCGCGCAGCTTGCCGGTCGGGTGACCTTCTGCATCCAGTTCCGGTTCGGCCGCGATCAGGTGTTCGACATCGAGCGCATGCGCGATCGGCGCCGTGATGAAGCGGTTGGTGGCGGTGACGATTGCGACCAGGTCGCCGGCGTCCCGGTGCTGCTTCACCAGCGCGCGCGCGGCTGGCAGGATCTTGGGTTCGATCACTTCGCGCATGTAAGCAAGCTGCCAGTCCTGCAGTTCGTGACGGGAAAAGCCGGCCAGCGTGCCGAGCGCGAATTCCAGGTACTCGACCGGATCCAGCGTGCCGTTCTCGTATTGCGCGTAGAAGGCCGCATTGCGCGTGGCGAATTCGACCGGTTCGACAGCGCCCTTGCGCGCCAGGAACTGGCCCCACTCGTAATCGGAATCGATCGGCAACAGGGTATGGTCGAGGTCGAAGAGTGCGAGATTCATGAAACCTTGTGTGTCAGTCGTTGCGTTGCAGCAGTTCGCGCAGCAGCGGCAAGGTGATCGGCCGCTTGGTTTCCAGCGAATACCGGTCCAGCGCATCGAGCAGCGCGGAAAGCGAGCGCATATCACGTGCAAAATGCGTAATGAGGTAGGGTAACACGCCGGGCGACAGCGTCAGGCCACGGGCGGCGGCGCTGAGCGTGAGCGCCGCGATTTTTTCTTCATCGCTCAGGCCGTGCAACTGGTAGATCAAGCCCCAGCCCAGGCGGGTGCGCAAATCCTCGCGCAGCTGCAGCCCGGCCGGCGCGACCTTGCCGGCGGCGATCAGCGTGCCGCCTTGTTCGCGGACTTGATTGAACAGCGCGAACGCGGCGATCTGCGCTTCGGCGCCGAGGCGATCGCCATCGTCGATCAGGTACAGCGAAACGGCCGGCCGGTATTCAAATGCGGCGGCGTCGGCATCGCCCGCGATGTACGCCGCATGCGGCATCGCCGCCATCGCGCGCAGCAGGTGCGTCTTGCCCGACCCGGCCTCGCCCCACAGGTAAACGAAGCGCTCGTCCAGCCGGCCGGCCTGACCCTGTGCGACGCGTAGCAATAGCTGCAGCAGCTCCGCGTTGGCGCCGGTCACGAAGGATTCCAGCGTTTGCGGCTGTTCGGCGGGGAGATCGAGTAGCAACTGCCTCATGCGTGGGATGGGTCGGGTGATGGAGCGTAGGGCGGGAAATGCCGTGCTGGCCGGTCGGATTGTGCGTCTGACAAAGAAGAAATGCGCGAAGAAATGCGAAGACGGTTGGAGCGATTTGCTAAAATATCGGTTTTCCTCAATTGGCTCGTGCCAAAGACCGGATTATAGAGCCGCGCGCAGCGTTCCGGTGCCAATTCATACATTTTACTCTGCCGTCCAATCACATATGAGCACCCCTTCACAAACTCCTCTTTCCTATCGCGACGCGGGCGTCGACATTGATGCCGGCGATGCGCTGGTCGAGGCGATCAAGCCGTTTGCCAAACGCACGATGCGCGAAGGCGTGCTCGGCGGCCTGGGCGGCTTCGGCGCGATGTTCGAAATCGGCAAGAAGTACAAGGAGCCGGTGCTGGTGTCCGGCACTGACGGCGTCGGCACCAAGCTGAAACTGGCCTTCATGCTGAACAAGCACGATACGGTCGGCATCGACCTGGTCGCGATGAGCGTCAACGACATCCTGGTGCAGGGCGCGGAGCCGCTGTTTTTCCTCGATTACTTCGCCTGCGGCAAGCTGGATGTGCCGAGCGCGACCGACGTCATCAAGGGCGTCGCTCAGGGCTGCGAACAGGCCGGCTGCGCGCTGATCGGCGGCGAAACGGCCGAAATGCCGAGCATGTATCCGGACGGCGAATATGACCTTGCGGGCTTTGCGGTCGGCGCGGTGGAAAAGGCCGATATCATCGACGGCAGCAAGATCAAGCCGGGCGACGTCGTGCTGGGCCTGGCATCGTCGGGCATCCACTCGAACGGCTATTCGCTGGTGCGCAAGATCATCGAGGTCGCCAAGCCGGACCTGAACGCCGATTTCCACGGCCGCAAGCTGGCCGACGTGCTGATGGAGCCGACCCGCATCTACGTCAAGCCGCTGCTGGCGCTGATGGCGAAGATGGAAGTGAAGGGCATGGTGCACATCACCGGCGGCGGACTGGTCGAAAACATTCCGCGCGTGCTGCGCGACAATCTCACCGCCGTGCTGAACAAGAATGCGTGGACCATGCCGCCGCTGTTCCAGTGGCTGCAGCGGCACGGCAAGGTGGCCGACGCGGAAATGCACCGCGTGTTCAATTGCGGCATCGGCATGACGGTGATCGTGGCGAAGGAAAACGCGGATGCGGCAATGGCGCAGTTGCAGGCAGCCGGCGAAACCGTGATGCGCATTGGCGAAATCCGCGAGCGCCAGCAGGGCGAAGCGCAAACCATCGTGCAATAAGCCGATGTGAATGCACACAAAAAAG
>DATMTZ010000076.1:0-1999 GCA_035563975.1 Oxalicibacterium sp.
CGCCGGTCGTCGCCGGCGATGGCGCTGCAGTGCGCTCGCCTTCCTCGACTGCGACGGTGACGCCGGCGCCTGATCCGGTGCCGCTGGAAGAACAGGTACAGCGTTCGCGTGACAATCGCGATCCGCGCGATGCACGCACCAGGGAGGGCAGATAATGAATCGCCTGATCTCCATTCTGGTCGCGCTGGTGATCGCGATCGCCTTGCTGATGTCCTCGATGTTCGTAGTCGATCAGCGTCAGTACGCCATCGTGTTTGCGCTGGGTGAAGTCAAGGCTGTCATCAAGGAGCCGGGTCTTCACTTCAAGCTGCCGCCGCCGTTCCAGAACGTCGTGTTCCTCGACAAGCGCATCATGACGCTCGATACGCCGGATGCCGATCGTTTCATCACGGCCGAGAAGAAAAACATCCTGGTCGATACCTTTGTCAAATGGCGCATCGTCGATCCGCGCCTGTACTTCATCAGCTTCGGCGGTGACGAGCGCAATGCGCAGAGCCGCATGGCGCAGATCGTGAAGGCTTCGCTGAATGAGGAAATCACCAAGCGCACCGTGCGGGAAGTGATTTCCGGCGAGCGCGGCAAGGTGATGGACGGCATCCAGAAGAAAGTGTCCGAAGAAGCCAAGCAGATCGGCGTGCAGATCGTCGACGTGCGCCTGAAGCGTGTCGACTATGTGGAGCAGATCAACGCCTCTGTATTCGACCGGATGAAGTCCGAGCGCGCGCGCGTGGCGAACGAATTGCGTTCGACCGGTGCTGCCGAATCCGAAAAAATCCGCGCCGATGCAGACCGTCAGCGCACCGTGATCCTGGCGGAAGCCTACCGCGATGCCGAAAAGATCCGCGGCGAAGGCGATGCCAAGGCCTCGCAGATCTATGCGCAGGCATTCGGCCAGAATCCTGAGTTCTTCAAGTTCTATCGCAGCCTGGAAGCCTATCGCGCCAGCTTCAAGACGCGCAGCGACGTAATGGTGGTCGACCCGAACGCGGAATTCTTCCGGTATTTCAAGAGCCCGATCGGCGCCGGCGCCGCCAAGAAGTGAGCCCGGCCGCGATAAAATCGCGGTTTCCCTGCATCGGCGGACCGCTTTGCGGCGCTGATGCGGGCCGCGATGCGGTATCATAGACAGCTTTCCGGATTCGACACATTCATGCTGCAAGCGCACGACAGATGGCCGTCGTGCGATTTCCTTTTCTGACTTATTCGTCCCGCCATGCCCAACTGGCTCCTGCCTGAAAATATTGCCGATGTATTGCCGTCCGAGGCGCGCAAGATAGAAGAACTGCGCCGCGGCATCATCGACAACTTCCGCCTGTACGGCTATGAGCTCGTGATGCCGCCGATGCTCGAATATCTCGATTCGCTGCTGGCGGCGACCGGTCAGGACATGAACCTGCGCACCTTCAAGTTGGTCGACCAGCTTTCCGGCCGTACGCTTGGCGTGCGCGCCGACATGACGACGCAGGTCGCGCGTATCGATGCGCACTTGCTGAACCGCGCTTCCGTCACGCGTTTGTGCTATTCCGGCAGCGTGTTGCTGACGCGGCCGAACGGCTTGCATGCGACGCGCGAGCCTTTGCAGATCGGCGCGGAAATCTACGGCCACGCCGGCCTGGAGGCTGATGCCGAGATACAGGAACTGGCGCTGGCCTCGCTGGCGCTGGCGGGTTTCCGGCATGTGCGCCTGGATCTGTGCCATGTCGGCGTGCTGCGCGCCTTGCTCGAAAACGACGAAGCGGCTCGGCGCGATGAAGCTGCGCTGTATGCGGCTTTGCGCGCAAAGGATGTGCCGACGCTGACGGCGATTACCGGCGGCTATGCGGCCGATACGCGCCGCGCCTTGCTCGCCTTGCCGCAGCTGTATGGCGATGCGGCGGTCATTGCGCGCGCGCGCAAGGAATTGCCCGCGTTGCCGGGCATCGCGAAGGCACTGGACGAGCTGGCGGCACTGGTGGATCTGGCCGGCGACGCGAACGTGACGGTCGACCTGGCCGATCTC
>DATMTZ010000077.1:0-1625 GCA_035563975.1 Oxalicibacterium sp.
ATTGCGCCGGCGACCACGCGGTCTTGTCGGCCGCATCGCGGCGCGCCAGCGGCAGGCGCCATACCGCGCCGGCCTGCGGCGACAGCGTGGTTTGCGGCTGGAAAATCGGGTTCTGCGCAAAGCCGGCATTGAGCACGTCGACGATGCCTTGCGCATTGCGCCGTGTCTGGTTGGTGCGCAGAAAATCGGCGCCCTGCGCCATTAATTGATCCCGCGCCGCGGTGAATACGCGCGGCTCGGCGCGGCGGAAGCGGTAGATCGATTGCTTGGGATCGCCGACGATGAATACACTGGGCCGTTCATGATCGCTGCCGTAGGCGCTCAGCCAGGCCTGCACGATAGACCATTGCAGCGGATTCGTATCCTGGAATTCATCCAGCAGCACATGCCGGTAGCGCGCATCGAGACGGCTCTGCAGATAGGCTGCGTGCTCCTCGTTCGACAACAGGCGGTAGGCCTGCCATTCGAGATCGGCGAAATCGAATACGCGCTGTTCGGCTTTGACCGATTGATACATGTCGAGATACGCGGCGCCAGCCGTGAACAGCGCGCGGTTGAGCCGGATTACGGTCTTTTCGGCGCTGCGTGACTGCAGGCGCTTCAGCGCGAGCCCGACTTCCTCGAACTCGCGTTCGAAGGCCGGCACGCCGTCTTCACCCAGCTGCGCCTGCAGCACTTTCATCAGGCTGCCCTTGCCAGCACCGTTGCCGCGCGGCTTGCCGTCGGCATCGAAGAATTGCAGCGCCAGCGCATCGAAGGATGCCAGCGATGCGCCGGCCGATACCACCAGCTCGATCGCGGTGGCGCGCTTCTGGTTGGTATTCGTGCCCTGTCCCAGCAGGGAGGCGATGCGGAGGATGCGCTGCAGCAGCGCTTTGTCGTCCCACAGGGACAGCCGCGCATCGTGTTCGCCATCCTCGCCGCACAGTTCGCACAACCAGTCCATCGGGTCGCCGCACTGGGCGCAGGCCCACCATTCGGCGCGCTTGTCGAGGAAGGCATCCAGCAATCTGCGCACCGTGCCGTCGCTGGCCAGTTCATACAGTTCGATCAAGGCCTCACGCACCGCTTCGCCGTCCTTGTCGTTCACCGATCGCATGAAGCGGCTGTACGCATCGGCCTGCAGCTCGCTGGTCGCTTCCGTCAGCGCATAACCATGCGGCACGCCGGACGCCAGCGGCGCGATCTGCAGCAGTCGCGCGAACCAGCTGTGAAAGGTGTCGATGGACAGCGCCTGCGGGCTGCGCAGCACGCGCTCGTACAGGCCGCGCGCGAGCGGCAGCATGGCCGGTACATTACGTTCATCGATGCCGCGCTCGATCAGAATCCTTGCGACCTGTTCGTCGGCTGCCAGCGCGAGTTCGTGCAGCAGATGCAGCAGGCGTTCGCGCATTTCCTGCGCTGCCTTGCGCGTGAAGGTGATCGCCAGGATTTCCGACGGCTCGGCGCCGGCCAGCAGCAGGCGCAGGATGCGCGCCACCAGCAGCCAGGTCTTGCCGCTGCCGGCACAGGCTTCGACCACGACCGAGCGCGCCGGATCGCAGGCGGTGGCGACGAAGTGCGCGGCGTCGGCTGCCTCGCTGTCGATTTCGTAGGCGCGTGGCGCCGTCTGCCGTTCGTCCATC
>DATMTZ010000078.1:0-5649 GCA_035563975.1 Oxalicibacterium sp.
AGCGGCGCTGGTTGGCCATCGGCTTGCCCGCCCGATTCGAGAAGCCGGTAAGTCCGCCGCCGCATTGGGCCGCGGCGAGCAGCCGCTGGAGCGCTCCACCGGCGTGGAAGAAATGGATCGTCTCAATGCGGTACTGGCGGCAGTCGGCCAGACGCTGACGCATGAAAAAGCGTCGCGCCAGCATGCGGAAGCCGAGCGCGAACGCTTGCTGTTCAATGAACAGGTCGCGCGCAAAAATGCGGAAGACCAGAACGCCGCGAAGGACCGCTTCCTGGCGATGCTCGGTCATGAGCTGCGCAATCCGCTGAGCGCAATCAGCGGCGCCATCTCGCTCGCCAAGGTCGGCAGTCCGACACCCGAGGTGCTGGCGCGCGCGCATGCCATCATCGAGCGCCAGAGCAATCATCTCAGTCATATCGTCGACGATCTGCTGGATCTGAGCAGGCTGTCGATGGGGAAGATTTCGCTGAACCTGGTGCGCGTCGATCTCGCTGCGGTCGCGCATGCCTGCGTCGATGCCTTGCCGTCGACGCGGCCGCATGCGCCGGTGCGCGTGCACATCGGCGAGCAGCCGGTCTGGGTGAACGCCGACCGTACGCGGCTCGACCAGATTGTCGCCAATCTGCTCGGCAACGCGCTGAAGTTCACACCCAGCAGCGGCATCATCGACGTCAGCGTCAGGACCGAACAGGATATGGCCATCCTGAGCATTCGCGATTCCGGCATCGGTATCTCGCGCGAGCTGATGCCTTTCATCTTCGACGCCTTCGTGCAAGGCGTGGCGCAATCCGACCGTTCGATCGGCGGCCTGGGCATCGGCCTGAACCTGGTGCGCCAACTGGTGGAGCTGCACGGCGGCTCGGTGCATGTCGCCAGCGACGGCATGGGCAAGGGAACGATGGTGTCGGTGCACCTGCCACTGGTGCGGGAGGAAAACGCACCGCCTGTCGAGAACAGTTGCGCGGCCACCGTGCAGGGCGAAGGCTGCGTGCTGCTGGTGGAAGACAATGAGGATTCGCGTGAAATGATGTCTTCGCTGCTGCGCCTGAAGGGTTTTCACGTAATCGAGGCGGCCAACGGCGCCGATGGCCTCCGCTTGGCGCGGCAGCAGCGGCCGCATATCGCCATCGTCGATATCGGCTTGCCCGACATGGACGGCTATGATGTCGCACGGCGTCTGCGCGGCAGCAGAACGACAAGCGCTATCCGCCTGGTTGCGCTGACCGGCTACGGGCAGGAAAGCGACCGGAAGCACGCGTTGTCATCCGGTTTTGACCGACACCTGGTCAAACCGGTCGACACCGAAGTGCTGTTATCGACGATTGCGCAGCTGAGTGCAAGCGCACACGCGGTCGAGTAAGAACTGCTGTGGCCGGCCGCCATGCGCGGCAGCAAGTGCGAAGTCGCTTCAGGCGGCGGCGACCCGGCGCGACGCCCGGTACGCCGCGCCGAGCATCAGCGTGGCACACAGGCTGGGCAAGGCCGCGCCGAACTGCGGCAGCATGACCGGGCAAAGGTGAAAGACCGCGATGCCGGCCAGCCAGATCAACACCGGCACCGGATTGACCCGCCGCTCCGTCGCGCATCCAGCTGCAGCCAGCTGCGACAGCACGACGCCAAACAGCGGCACAAATACTGAACTCAGCAGCAACAAAAACGGTTCCAGCCCATGCATAGGCAGCGCCAGTGCGCACACCGTTGCCAGCACCGCCAACGCGATGCCCCAACTGCGACTCGAATACCGGCCGTGCAGGAAATTGAGTGAAACCGAGCCCGAATAGACGTCGCCGTAAGCATTGTCCATTTCATCGATCAGGATCAGGCCAAGCGCCACCAGCCCGCCTTGCGCCAGCAGCATCAGGCTCATCAGGTCGGCGTCCGGTGCAGCAGTGCCGATGATCAGCACGCCGAGCGCATGGCACCACACGTTGGCGATCGCAAAGCCGATCCAGGTGCCGCGAAATGTGCTGCGACGGGTCTTGCCGTAGCGCGCATAGTCCGCGACCAGTGGCAGCCAAGACACCGGCATTGCCATCACGAGGTCGATGCCGGCCAGCACGCTCATCGAGCCGTCGCCGGGCTTGTTCCATACGTCCTCCAAGCCCTGTGCCTGCGCCCGCGCGAAGAATTGAAAGCTGAGCCAGATCAGCGACAGCACCACCAGCGGCAGGCCGAAGCGGCCGACGAAACGGCGCACCAGCCGGATCATCGAACCGGTTGCCAGCGCAATCAGCAGCAGGCCCCAGAACAAGGCGCTCGCGTACGGGAGCCAGGCGGCATCGATCGCCAGCGTGGCCTTCAACAGGGCCGTGGTGCCGTCACGCATGACGACCAGTTCGAATGCCGCCCAGCCGATCAGTTGCACCACGTTCAGCACCACTGGCAATTTGGCGAATGCGGTTCCCAGCGTCTGCGACATCAGTACCGGGCTCGGCACGCCGCGTTCGCAGCCGATCGCAGCGACCCAGGCCAGCAGCGCCGCACCCAGGATGGAGCCGACCGCAATCGCCAGCAGCGCAGCCTGCGTGCCTAGCGCCGTGGCGAGGAAGGCGCCGATCTGCATGACCAGCAGCCCGACGCCGAGGCTGAACCACAGCGCGGCATGGTCACGCAGCGAAAACACGCGTTCGGACAGGGAAACCGGCGCCAGCGCGGAAGGCGCGGTCCCGGAAGAGTCTTGCAAAGCCATCGTCGGTCTTTCAAAAAAGATGGCAGGCCAGCTGATGCACGCTTTCCTGCGCGAGGATTACCTCAACAGGTTCGACGGGTTTTTCTCACCCGCGCCGTGGCGCAGGACCCCGAGCGGAGAACCGGGCGCTACTTTGAAGCAAAAAGGGATGGCAGGCAAGGCACGCGGTATGCGTCCTGCGTCGATCAATGTTTGGAAAACGTCGCGGAGAAAGAGTCGGGCCGCGCGCAGAAGAGAGGGGAGCGGCAGCCCGACGTAAACCGAATGAGCTGTATAAAAATACAGTATATCGGGCGGTCTGGCAAGCGCCCTGGCCGGCGTCAGAACATGCGTTCGCGGGTGCGGGCAAACACCTGCACGAAGAAATCGTATAGCGCCACGCCGGCTTCGGTATCCAGAAAATCGCGCGCACGCTCGGCCAGTACGGCCAGGTTGTCGCCGTTGGCCAGTCCAAGCTCCCAGTGGTCGAGTCGCATCTGGCCGGCAATCAGGTTGGCGTCGGTGGTCATCTGGTCCGTCACGATATGTTTAAGCAGCATTGCCGCCTTGTCGGCGGACACCGGCCGCTGCATCCGCAACGCCGCGATGAAATCCTGCAGCTTTTCCCGGCATTCGCCGCGGACGATGGCTTCCGCCTCGCTTTCCGTCAGGCCGGAATCGATGACGTCGGAATAAACGGTTCTGGGATGATCTGCCATCTTGCGCTCCTTGAGCAGAAGTGTAGGGCGACGCTGACACTGTGATGGTGCGGGCAGCAATAGGTTCACCATCGGGTTTCCGTTTTGTCTGCTTCGTGGCCGGACAAGGAACGCGTCCGGCGTGCCGCTATCCAAACGGCAAGCGGCTTTGGGTTTCGGACCAATCATCTACGGGCCTTTCGTGCACGAACAAACGCCTTCCTACCTGAACGAGATACTGCTGTTCTTGATGCTGGCGGGAATCCTCATTCCGCTATTGCAGCGTTTTCGGCTGAACCCGATTCTTGGCTTTTTGACGGCCGGCGTGCTGTTCGGGCCGTACGGGATTGGACGCTGGGCCAGCGAATTCCCGTGGCTGATCAATCTGACCATTACGCACGAGGAGGGTGTTTCCAGCCTGGCGGAACTGGGCGTGCTGTTCCTGATGTTCCGGATAGGGCTGGAACTGTCGATGAAGCGCCTGTGGCAGTTGCGGGCCTGGGTCTTTGGTGCAGGGCTGGCGCAGGTCGTACTGAGCGCGCTTGTCATTGCACTGCTTGCGCATCGGTTTGAAAACAGCATTGAAGTTTCGCTACTGCTCGGCTTCATGCTCGCGTTGTCATCCACCGCGGTCGCCATGCAGTGGATGGCATCACGCGGCATGGCCGGCTCCCGGCTGGGACAGGCCGCGTTGTCGATGCTGATGTTTCAGGATCTCGCGGTGGTGCCGATTCTGATCTGGATCGGCATGGCAGGCCGCAGCAGCGATGTTGCACTGCTGCCGCTGGTCGGTTTGACGATAGCCAAATCGGCGGCGGTCATCCTGCTGATCTATCTGGTGGGCGGCCGCGTGCTGCAGCCGCTGTTCCGCTATCTGCTTGCGCGCCACCGGCCGGATATCTTCATGGCGTTGACGCTGCTGAGCCTGATCGGCATCGCGGCGATCACCAATGAGGCCGGACTATCGACTGCGTTGGGCGCGTTTCTTGCCGGGCTGCTGCTGGCAGAAACGGAATTCCGGCATGAAGTGGAAGTGACGGTCGAGCCTTTCCGCGAACTATTGATGGGCATGTTCTTCCTGTCGGTCGGCATGCGGATCGATCTGCGCGCGATTGCCGAATCACCGCTGTGGATACCCTTATCGGTGCTCGGTCTCTTCGCGATCAAGGGCGCAATCATTGCGCTATTGTTGCGCATAGGTCGTTTCAACTGGGGCCGCGCGCTGGAGGGTGGCGTTTTGCTTGGTCAGGGGAGTGAATTTGCGTTCGTCGCATTGGGTTACGCCTTGAGTGCCCGATTGCTGCAGCCTGCCGCAGCGCAATTCATGATGCTGGTGGTCGCGCTCGGCATGTTCGCCACACCACCGCTGGCGCGACTGGGCAGTTTGTTCGGCGACAGTTGGGAAAAGCGGCATCGCGGAGCAGCGGCCGAATCCGGCGTGGCAGAAAATGAGATTGCGCATCCGCGTATCGTGATTGCGGGTTTTGGCCGTGTCGGTCAGTTGCTGGGCCAGGTGCTGGCAGCGCAGGGCGTCGCGTACGTCGCCCTGGAAAACGATGCGCGTCTGGTGGCACGTTTGCGTGCGCAGGGATTCCCGGTTTATTTCGGCGACGCCGAAAAGATCGCATTGCTGGAAAAGATGGAAATTACGCAAGCGGCGGTTATCGTGGTGACCATGGACAATCCCGCTTCGGCGCTGCAGGCAGTACGTGCCATGCACCGCCATTATCCGGAGCTGCCGCTGTTCGCGCGCGCCAGGGACGAAAAGCATGCAGCGATGCTCAAACATGCCGGCGCAATGGTGGTGATGCCCGAAACGCTGGAAGCCGGGCTGCAGTTATCCGCCGCGGTGCTGACCACGCTGAATATCGATGACGCCGTGGTGGCGGAAGCGGTGCAGCACGAAAGAGAACGGCGCATTGCCCTGATGCAGGACAATGCGCCGGATTGAGGAGCCAGCAGGAGGAAGGATCAGATGCCGAGACGCGCTGCCGCCTGGTCCATCACTGCGGCATTCCACGGTACGAAACCGCTCATGCCGATTTTTGCCAGTGCTGCCTTGCCAGCGTCATTTTCGCTCATGCCGAGCACCAGATTCTTGACCTTCTCGCGGTCGGCTTCGCTCAGTTTGCCGGATACCAGGAACTGCTTGATCGGGATCGGACGAAGTTCGGTCAGGATGCGGCCGCCTTTTTCGACCCAGGCTTTCGCGACCTTGCCGGAGCCCGTTACGCCGGCATCGACGAAGCCATTTTCGATCATGAATGGCACGGCGTCCTGGTA
>DATMTZ010000079.1:0-2618 GCA_035563975.1 Oxalicibacterium sp.
CGCGTCGCCACCGCCATCGGCAAGTACTGGATCTGCCGGCGCGCGCCGGCCGTGGTCAACGAGGCGCAGGAATGCCTCGGCGGTGCCGGCTACATCGAGGAATCGGTGCTCCCGCGGCTGTACCGGCAGGCGCCGCTGAACTCGATCTGGGAAGGCAGCGGCAATATCCAGTGCCTCGACGTGCTGCGTGCGCTGGCGCGCGAACCGGAGGCGGGCGAGGCGTTGCGTGCGCGGCTCGACGCTGCGCGCGGGCAGGATCCAGCGTACGACCGGAGTGTCGATGCGATTGCGGAAGCCATTGCTTCGGGCTTGGTCGACGAAGCTTCGGCCCGGTATTGGGCCGAGCGCCTCGCACTGGCCCTGCAGGCTTCCGTGCTGGTGCTCGCGGGCAGTCCCGCCGCGACGCCGTTCATCCGCAGTCGCCTCGGCGGCGAGCATGGTCTCGCCCTTGGTACCTTGCCTGGCGACTTGGATTTCGCTGGATTGATCGAGCGCGCACTGCCGTAGCGTCTGCAATCAATAGACGAACTGCAGTCGGGATAACAAGTTCTCGTTATCGGTCGCCATCGTCAGGCCCGACCCACCAAACATGGCCGTCCTCAGATGCCGGCACGGCACTTTCACGGGACTCGATGGCGACTATGTGTCTGCCAGAACCACATGATGCCCAATCCTGGAGTAGCTTCTCCACCGATCTGCGGCTTTGCGCAGCAATGCCGAGGGTACGATCAGCTTGCCATTCATCATCGGTGTCCTCCGGATTGTGCCGATGTGGCAGGTTATAGCTGCACCGAAGGCAATAATAGGTGATACCCGAAGTCCAGTCCTCGCTAAACCCAATACCCGGGCCAGTGGCATCGAGCAAAGAGTTCAAGTCGGTTTGCGAATCGCATTCGACGAATACGGTAAACGTTTGAAACTCCGAAGGAATCAGCCGTTCCAGCGCATTGAACACAGGAATCTCTGTGTTGCCGTCGTGGCGACTGCCGGTCTTGGCGCCATCATGCAGGACGATATCGCCGAATCGGTAACCGCTTTCCGGCAACGGGACATTGAGTAGGCGGGAACGCACGATGTCGATGCGACGTGCGAACAGGGTCTCACCCTTTCCCCATGGATTCAGTCGAATACTGACAACGCCGAAGTCGCCGTCGATAGGGCCTTCCGTTCCGGGCAATTGGATGGCGCACAGCGCCCACAGACGGCGAGCTTCGGTCCAGTCACCCAGTGCGGTTGCCGCGATCCCGGCATTCCAGCAGGTGGCGTTGTCTGGCTTGTCCGACAATTCCAGTGCGGTCAGGTTATGGCGCAGCGAGGTCGGCCAATCGCGGAGATACTTATGAACCAATCCGCGCATGTAATGCCACGACTCGTGCCTGGGGTCGTGATCCAATAGAGAAGCAAAATGCTGCGATGCAAGGCGCAATTCTCCCCGACTCCATGCGGCGTAGGCTTGATCGCTCAGTTCGGCGATGTGCTGGTCCATGAGATCGGCGTAGTTTTGGTTGACAAAGCGTAGTTCTAGTCAATGAACTGCAATCGCGCCAGCTCGGCGTACAAGCCGCCCTGGGCGAGCAGTTGTTCGTGCGTGCCCTGGGCGACGATGCGGCCGTGATCCATCACCACGATGCGGTCGGCTTTCAGCACGGTGGCCAGGCGGTGGGCGATGACCAGGGTGGTGCGGCCCTGCATCAGCCGCTCCAGCGCGTTCTGCACCGCGCGCTCGCTTTGCGCGTCGAGCGCGGACGTGGCTTCGTCCAGCAGCAATATCGGCGCGTCCTTGAGCAGCGCGCGGGCGATGGCGATGCGCTGTTGCTGACCGCCGGACAGGCGCGCGCCGCGTTCGCCGAGCTGCTCGTCGTAGCCACGGGGCAGGGCCATGATGAAGTCGTGCGCCTCTGCGGCGCGCGCGGCGGCCTCGATTTCGGCATCGCTGGCATCGAGCCGGCCGTAGCGGATGTTGTCGCGGGCGCTAGCGGCGAAGATCGTCGGCGCCTGCGGTACCAGCGCAATGGCTTCGCGCAGGGCGAGCGGGTCGAGCGTGCGCACGTCGGTGCCGTCGAGCAAGATCCTGCCGGCTTCGGGATCGTGGAAGCGCAACAGCAGCGAGAACACCGTGCTCTTGCCGGCGCCGGACGGTCCGACCAGGGCGACGGTTTCGCCGGGCGAAACCCGCAGGCCGAAATGCTCCAGCGCGGCCGTGTCGGGACGCGAGGGATAGTGGAAGGTGATGTCGTCCAGGCCCAGTTCGCCGCGCAGCGGACTGGGCAGCGCCTGCGGGCGCGCCGGTGCGGCGATGCCGACGCTTTCGTCCAGCAATTCGGCGATCCGGCCCATGCCGCCGGCCGCTTTCTGCAGTTCGTTCCAGACTTCGGCCAATGCCGCCACCGAACCGCCGCCGAACAGCGCATACAGCACGAATTGGATCAGCGTACCGGCGGTCATGCGGTGCGCGACCACGTCGTGCGCGCCGGTCCACAGCACCAGGGTGATCGCGCCGAAGAACAGGGTGATCGTGCTGCCGGTCATCAGCGCCTGTGCGCCGATGCGACGGCGCGCGGCGCGCACGGTGTTGGACACGGCTTCGGCGAAGCGGCCGCGTTCGTAGCCTTCGCGCG
>DATMTZ010000080.1:0-2304 GCA_035563975.1 Oxalicibacterium sp.
CCATGCGTTCGATCGGATTGGCGTAGCCCATCAGCACGATCGGCGTGTTTGCATCGGTCTTGCGGAATTCGCGCACGTAGCCCAGCACGTCCTTGATGCCGATGTTGAATTTCAGCGCGCGCTCGCAGGCGCGCTGGATCACCGGTCCTTCCGCCATCGGATCGGAAAACGGCACACCCAGCTCAAGGATATCGGCGCCGCCTTCCACCAGCGCATGCATCAGCGGCACCGTCAGCTCAGGCGCCGGATCGCCGGCCGTGATGAAGGGAATCAATCCCTTCCTGTTTTTTGCCGACAGCGCGGACAAGGTAGCTTGAATTCTTGACATCTTGGTTCTTATCTTTGTGCGAATAATGCGATGCGGGTCGCGCGTGGAAAATGAAAAGCGGCGATGGACACCATCCCGCTTGCTATGCGTCAGCCGAAATTCAGGCCCATGCGCTGGGCAACGGTATGCATATCCTTGTCGCCGCGGCCGGACAGGTTGGCCAGCACGATCTTGTCCTTGGGCAGCGTGGCGGCCAGTTTGGCGGCATAGCTCAGTGCGTGGCTCGATTCCAGCGCCGGGATGATGCCTTCCAGATGGCAGCAGTCGTGGAAGGCCTGCAGCGCTTCCTCGTCGGTCACCGACACGTATTGTGCGCGGCCGGAATCCTTCAGCCACGCGTGCTCGGGACCGACACCCGGATAGTCGAGGCCGGCCGATACCGAATGCGTCTCGATGATCTGGCCGTTCGCATCCTGCAGCAGATAGGTGCGGTTGCCGTGCAATACGCCGGGCGAACCGGCGGTCAGCGAAGCCGAATGCTTGCCGGTGTCCAGGCCCTCGCCGGCCGCTTCCACACCGATCAATTGCACATTCTTCTGTTCGATGTACGGATGGAAGATGCCCATCGCATTGGAACCGCCGCCGATCGCCGCTACCACGTAGTCCGGCTGGCGGCCGGTCATTTCCGGCATCTGCTGCAGGCATTCATTGCCGATCACCGACTGGAAGTCGCGCACCATCATCGGGTAAGGATGCGGGCCGGCCACGGTGCCGATGATGTAGAAAGTGTTTTCGACGTTCGTCACCCAGTCGCGCATCGCTTCGTTCAGCGCATCCTTCAGCGTCTTCGAACCGGACTCGACCGGTACCACGGTCGCGCCGAGCAGCTTCATGCGGTAGACGTTCTGCGCCTGGCGCTTGACGTCTTCGCTACCCATGTAGACCACACACTCGAGGCCGAAGCGCGCGCAGATCGTCGCCGTCGCCACGCCGTGCTGACCGGCGCCAGTCTCCGCGATCACGCGCGGCTTGCCCATGCGGCGCGCCAGCAGCGCCTGACCGATCACGTTGTTGATCTTGTGCGCGCCGGTGTGATTCAGATCTTCGCGCTTGAAATAGATCTGCGCGCCGCCGACCTTCTCCGACCAGCGCTTGGCGTGGTAGACCGGGCTCGGGCGGCCGACGAAATGCTTGAGATCGTCGTGGAATTCGGCGAGGAAGTCCGGATCCTTGCTGTAATGCGCATAGGCCGCTTTCAATTCGGCCAGCGCATGGCTCAGCGTTTCGGAAACGAAGCTGCCGCCGTAGGGGCCGAAGTGCCCCTTGGCGTCGGGCAGGTTGTATGGCGCGGTCTGGTGCAATGCGGTCTCGCGGACCGGCTGCCGTTCGGCATGGCTGCCGAGCGTGTCAAGTTCTTTCATGGTGTTCTCTTTGATGTTGATTGGCTACGATGCATCCGCCTTGCGGACTGCATCGATGAAAGCGCGGATTTTCGCGCTGTCCTTGATGCCTTTGCTTTGTTCAACGCCGCTGCTGACGTCGACTGCGTGCGGGCGCACGCGCGTCACCGCGTCAGCGACGTTTTGTGCGCTCAAGCCACCACTTAAAACGACCCGAGGCGCGAGGTTTGCGGGAATGACGGACCAATCGAAGACCTTTCCACTGCCGCCGTAGCTGTCGACAAAAGTGTCGAGCAGCAAGCCCGTGAACAAGGGGCTGGCGGCGCGATATTCGGACTCGTATTTTAGCAAATCGTCCGCCGTCATTTCCGGTTTGATGCGCAACGCGCGCATGAAAGGCCGATGAACAGCCTCGGCAATGGCCGCGCATTCGGCCGCCGTTTCATCGCCATGGAATTGCAGCATCGCAACCGGGGCGACCGCGATAATTTCCCGCACTTCCTCCACCGTCGCGTTGACCAGCAAGCCGGCGGTTGTCACATAAGGCGGCACGCCAGCCATCAAATCGGCTGCGGCCGCCGGCGCGATATTCGGACTCGTATTTTAGCAAATCGTCCGCCGTCATTTCCGGTTTGA
>DATMTZ010000081.1:0-2998 GCA_035563975.1 Oxalicibacterium sp.
CTGCGCGGCAATATCGTGCCGATCATCGACATGCGCATCAAGTTCAACCTCGGTACGCCGACCTACGACCAGATGACCGTGGTCGTGATCCTGAATGTCGCCAACCGTGTGATCGGCATGGTGGTCGACAGCGTGTCCGACGTCGTGATGCTGGCGCCCGAGCAAATCAAGCCGGCGCCGGACATGAACAACGGCGTGATGAACACGGATTACCTGATCGGCCTCGGCACGATCGACGATCGCATGCTGATCCTGGTCGACATCGACAAGCTGATGTCGAGCGCCGACATGGGATTGCTGATCGAAGCCGCCGCCTGAGCGGCGCCGCGCCGCGCTACCGGCAGCGGCCGGGGCGCGACACCACCTTTGCGTAGGGAACCATCATGTTGAAGAACATCACGATCAAGTCACTGCTCTTGTTCGCCATGAGCATACTGTCACTGCTGTTGATCGCCATCGGGGCGATTGGTCTCGTCTCGCTGGATTCCACCAACAAGGCCTTGAAGACGGTGTACGAGGACCGTACCGTGCCGATCGGGCAACTCGATACGGTCATGCGGGGCCTGACCATCAACCAGCTCGATCTTGCCGCATCGATCTACGGCGACCCGGGCCAGGTGATGGACAAGATGGATGCGATTGAAAAGCGTTCGAAGCAGATCAATAAGGCATTTGCCGACTACATGGCAACCGAGCTGACCAACGACGAAAAGAAAACTGCCGACAAGTTTGAAGCCGACCTGAAGAAGTTCAACGAAAAGGCGCTGACGCCGGCGATCGCCGCGTCGCGTGGCAATAACGTGCTGCGCGTCACGGAAATCGTCAACGGTCCGATGGAAGAGCTGATCGTGCCGGTGCGAGAAGGCGCCGGCAAGCTGATCGAGATCCAGTTGCATGAAGCGAAAAACGCATTCGAACGTTCGCAGCGCCAGTTTGTGATGGTGCGCAATATTGCGCTTGCCGCGATTGCCTTCGGCGTGCTGCTTGCCGGCTTCATGGCGTTCTGGCTGATCCGCATGATCGCGCGTCCGCTACACCAGGCGGTGCAAATTGCGAAGAACGTCGCAGGCGGCGACCTGACCCAGCAGATCGACGTGCACTCGACCAATGAAACCGGACAGCTGCTGCAGGCGCTGAAGGATATGAACGACAGCCTGGCGAGCACGGTCCGCGCCGTGCGCCGCGGCACCGAAACGATTACGGTCGCATCCGGCGAAATTGCCTCGGGCAATGCCGACCTGTCGAGCCGCACCGAAGCGCAGGCCGGTTCGCTGGAAGAAACCGCGAGTTCGATGGAAGAGCTGACCTCGACGGTGCGCCAGAACGCGGACAACGCGCGCCAGGCCAACCAGCTCGTGGTATCGGCGTCGGAAGTCGCGATGAAAGGCGGCGATGTCGTCGAGCAGGTGGTGCAGACCATGAGTTCGATCAAGGACAGTTCGCGCAAGATCGTCGACATCATCGGCGTGATCGACGGCATTGCGTTTCAGACCAATATCCTGGCGCTGAACGCTGCAGTGGAAGCGGCGCGTGCCGGCGAGCAGGGCCGCGGTTTCGCGGTCGTGGCTGGCGAGGTGCGCAATCTCGCGCAACGCAGCGCCGGCGCCGCCAAGGAAATCAAGGGCTTGATCAGTGATTCGGTGGAAAAGGTCGACGCCGGCGGCAAGCTGGTCGACCAGGCCGGCGCGACGATGGGCGAGATCGTGACCTCGGTCAAGCACGTGGCCGACATCATGAGCGAAATCACCGCCGCCAGCCAGGAGCAGAGTTCCGGCATCGAGCAGATCAACCAGGCCGTCACGCAAATGGACGAGATGACGCAGCAGAACGCCGCACTGGTGGAGCAGGCTGCTGCGGCGGCGCAAAGCATGCAGGATCAGGCGGTCGAACTGTCGCGCGCGGTCAGCATCTTCAAGGTGGAGCCGGGCGACCGTACGCTGGCTCTCGCCGCGCCAGCTGCGCCGGTCACGGTGAGCGAGCCCGCAAAAGCGCAGCCGCAGTTGCGCCAGCTCAAGGCCGAAAGCACGTCGGCGGCACCGGCCAAACTGCCGCCGCGTCCGCAGAAGCCGGTGGTAGCCGACAAGAGCGCTGACGATTGGGAAGAATTCTGAAGCGCTGACCGGCAGGCCGCTGCCGCGGCCGGCTGCAGCAAGGCATGTGCGCGTCGATGACGGGCCCATGCCTTTTTTTATGACCGGGTGATGACAACGCATCGTTTGATTCGTGCATTACCGCATTGTCGCGGTTTGCGATTTTGATGGACAATAGCGCGCTTGCGACTGCGGTCGCATCTTGTTTTCCTTTACCTCTACCACAGCGAGCTTATCCAGCATGGCCAAACCAACCGCCGACTCAGACAAACCGCTTTACGTTGTGCGCAATTCCCCCATTCATGGTCGCGGCGTGTTCGCCGCTCGCAATATTCCGGCCGACACCTTTCTGATCGAATACGAAGGCGAGCGCATCAGCGATAAGGAAGCGAACCGGAGATCGGGCGCCGATCCGGACAATCCGTATCACACCTTCTTCTTCAGTCTGGAAAGCGGCAAGCTGATCGACGGCGGCGACAACGGCAACGAAGCGCGCTGGATCAATCACTCGTGCGAACCGAACTGCGAAGCGCGTGAAGAAAAGGGCCGCGTCTACATCTATACGGCGCGCGATATCAAACGCGGCGAGGAATTCAACTACGACTATGGACTGGTGATCGAAGAGCGACAGACCAAAGCCCTGAAGAAAGCCTACGAGTGCCGCTGCGGGGCCGAAAACTGCCGCCATACGATGCTGGCGCCAAAGACGCGCAGCGCGTCCAAAAAGAAGGACAAGAAGGACGACAAGAAAGCGGAAAAGAAAGCCGATAAAAAAGCTGAGAAGAAAAGCGAAAAGAAGGCTGGCAAGAAAGACAAGAAAGCGTGACGCATTGACGCATCGGTGAAGCGTATTGTTATTTTTGCATTGTGTGCAGCATGCAACGAATAAGGAGCGGATGACAGAGAGG
>DATMTZ010000082.1:0-3207 GCA_035563975.1 Oxalicibacterium sp.
GCCGCGATGGACAATTTCTTGTGGTAGCAAAAGTGCGGGATGTACGTGCCAATCTTGTTGGCGGCGTCCATCACCATGCTGCCTTCCGGCACTTCAACTTTTTTACCGTCTATTTCGATTTCAACCATGGCTCTGCTTTTCTTGCCTCAGGTATGCACACTCGATGGCGTTGCGATCAAGCGTTGCGCTTAAATGTAAGCGGGCACCAAGCAATGCTTATGCTCGATGTGGTACTCAAACTCTTCACGGAAATTCTGGATCATCGCGCGAACAGGCATCGCAGCTGCATCGCCGAGCGCGCAAATCGTGCGACCCTGGATGTTGTCCGCGATCGAATTCAGCATGTCCATGTCTTCCTGGCGGCCCTGGCCGTGCTCGATGCGATGCACCATGCGATACAGCCAGCCGGTGCCTTCACGGCACGGCGTGCACTGGCCGCAGGATTCCTCGTAGTAGAAGTAGGACAGACGCAGCAGCGACTTCACCATGCAGCGCGTCTCGTCCATCACGATGACCGCCCCCGAACCCAGCATCGAACCAGCCTTGGAAACCGAGTCATAGTCCATGTCGGTTGCCATCATCAGGTCGCCCTTGACGACCGGTACCGATGAACCGCCCGGAATCACGGCCTTGAGCTTTTTTCCGTCGCGCATGCCGCCGGCCAGCTTCAGCAATTCGGCGAAAGGCGTACCCAGCGGGATCTCGTAATTGCCTGGATTGGCGACGTCGCCCGACACCGAGAAAATCTTGGTGCCGCCATTGTTCGGTTTGCCCAATGCGGCATAGGCCTCGGCGCCGATCTGGAAAATGAACGGCACTGCGGCAAAGGTTTCGGTGTTGTTGATCGTGGTCGGCTTGCCGTACAGGCCGTAGCTGGCCGGGAAAGGCGGCTTGAAGCGCGGCTGCCCTTTCTTGCCTTCGAGCGATTCCAGCAAGGCGGTTTCCTCACCGCAGATGTAGGCGCCGAAGCCATGAAACGCATGCAGCTGGAAGCTGTGTGCCGAACCGAGAATGCGGTCGCCGAGGAAACCGGCGGCACGCGCCTCTTCCAGCGCTTCTTCAAAGCGGGCGTACTCGCCGAAGATTTCGCCATGAATATAGTTGTAGCCGACCGTGACGCCCATCGCATAGGCGGCGATGGTCATGCCCTCGATCACCGCGTGCGGATTGTAGCGGAGGATGTCGCGATCCTTGAATGTGCCCGGTTCGCCTTCATCGGAATTGCAAACCAGGTATTTCTGTCCCTGGTAATTTTTCGGCATGAAGCTCCACTTCAGGCCGCTAGGGAAGCCTGCGCCGCCACGACCGCGCAAAGTAGATGCCTTGACTTCGGCGATCACCTGCTCAGGCGTCATGCCTTCATTCAAAATGCGCTTCAAGGACTCGTAGCCGCCGCGCTTGACGTAGTCCGCGAGATGCCAGTTATTTCCATCAAGTCCTGCGAAGATCAGCGGCTTGATATGACGGTTATGCAAGCTGGTCATTTTTTCAGTTCCTCTACCAGCGCATCGATCTTGTCGTCCGACATGAAGCTGCACATGCGTTTGTTATTCACCAGCATCACAGGTGCGTCACCGCAGGCGCCCATGCATTCGCCTTCGATCAGCGTGAACTGGCCATCCTCGGTCGTTCCATGATAGTCGACGCCGAGCTTGTGCTTCAGGTAATGCGCCGCCTTCTCGCCGCCCGACAATGCACAGGGCAGATTGGTGCAGACCGAGATCTTGAACTTGCCCACCGGCTTGGTGTGGTACATGTTGTAGAAGGTCGCGACTTCCTGCACGGCGATGGCCGGCATGCCGAGATAATCGGCAACTTCCTGCATCACTTCCGGCGGCAGCCAGACGGTCTCGTCCTGCGCGATGGTCAGCGCGGCCATGACGGCAGATTGCCTTTGCTCCGGTGGAAACTTGGCGATCTCGCGATCGATCTTTTTATACGCTTGCTCTGATAACAGCATGTCTATGCCTCAATTATTGAGCCGCCTTTAGCGGTCAATCTCACCAAACACAATATCCTGCGTACCGATGATGGTGACCGCATCGGCAATCATGTGACCCTTGGCCATCTCGTCCAGTCCCTGCAGGTGCGCATAGCCCGGCGCGCGAATCTTCATGCGATACGGCTTGTTCGCGCCATCGGAAATCAGGTAGACGCCGAACTCCCCTTTCGGATGTTCGACTGCGGCATATGCTTCGCCGACCGGCACGTGGAAACCTTCGGTGAACAGTTTGAAGTGATGGATCAGGTCTTCCATGTTCGACTTCATGTTCACACGCGACGGCGGCGCCACCTTGTGGTTGTCCGTCATGACCGGACCCTGATTGTTGCGCAGCCACTCGATGCATTGCTTGATGATGCGGTTCGACTGGCGCATCTCTTCGACGCGCACCAGATAGCGGTCGTAGCAGTCGCCGTTGGTGCCAATCGGGATATCGAAGTCCAGCAGGTCGTACACTTCGTAAGGCTGCTTCTTGCGCAGATCCCATGCAATACCCGAACCGCGCAGCATCGCGCCGGTGAAGCCCATCTGCTTGGCGCGCTCCGGCGATACCACGCCGATGCCGACCAGACGCTGCTTCCAGATACGGTTGTCGGTCAACAGCGTTTCGTATTCGTCGACATAAGCCGGGAAACGGTTGGTGAAATCCTCGATGAAGTCCAGCAGCGAACCCTGACGATTTTCGTTCAGCTTGTCGATCGCCTTCTTGTTGCGGATGATCGAAGCCTTGTGCTGCGGCATCGTATCAGGCAGATCGCGGTAGACGCCGCCCGGACGGTAGTAGGCCGCGTGCATGCGCGCACCGGATACCGCTTCGTAGCAATCCATCAGATCTTCACGTTCGCGGAACGCATACAGGAACACCGCCATCGCACCGACGTCCAGCGCATGCGCGCCCAGCCACATCAGGTGGTTCAGGATACGGGTGATCTCGTCGAACATCACGCGGATGTATTGCGCGCGCAGCGGCACGTCGATGCCGAGCAGCTTTTCGATCGCCAGCACGTAGCCGTGCTCATTGCACATCATCGACACGTAGTCGAGACGATCCATGTACGGCACGGATTGCAGGTAGGTCTTCTGTTCAGCCAGCTTCTCGGTTGCGCGGTGCAACAGGCCGATATGCGGGTCGGCGCGCTGGATGACTTCGCCGTCCAGTTCCAGCACCAGACGCAGCACGCCGTGCGCTGCCGGGTGCTGCGGAC
>DATMTZ010000083.1:0-1947 GCA_035563975.1 Oxalicibacterium sp.
GCTTCCTGAAGGAGCACGAGCGCAAGAAAGCCAGCCGCGACGCAGCTTGAGTGTTGCCTATACCGGTCGCATGGCGGCCGGTGCTGAAGCCCGTTGATTCCGGTTCGGACCGGTCAGCGGGTTTTGTTTTCATGGTTTCCAGTAATCCCAAGCGCCGACTGCAAACCGGCCAATTGCGTATACTTCGCCTATCGCATTTTTTTTCGGCGCCATGCGGCGCTGCATTTTGTCCTGAACTCGCATGCAACCGAATCGACTTCCTCCGCGCCGCTTGTCCGTCGCTCCGATGATGGATTGGACGGACCGTCATTGCCGCATGTTTCATCGCCAGATCACGCGGCATACCTGGCTGTACACCGAGATGGTGACGACCGGTGCACTGTTGCATGGCGACGTGCCGCGCCACCTCGATTTCAACGATGAAGAGCACCCGGTCGCGCTGCAGCTTGGCGGCAGCGAGCCGGCCGACCTGGCGCAAAGTGCCAGGCTTGGCCAGCAATGGGGCTATGACGAGATCAATCTGAACTGCGGCTGCCCATCCGAGCGTGTGCAGAAAGGGGCGTTCGGCGCCTGTCTGATGAACGAAGCGTCGCTGGTCGCCGATTGCGTCAAGGCGATGCGCGATGCGGTGGAGATCGATGTCACCGTCAAGCATCGCATCGGTATCGATGAAGTGACGTCCTACGATTTCGTGCGCGATTTCGTCGGCACGGTTGCCGAAGCGGGCTGCCGTACTTTTATCGTGCACGCGCGCAACGCCATCCTGAAAGGCTTGAGTCCGAAGGAAAACCGCGAGATTCCGCCGCTGCGTTACGAATTTGCCTATCGCCTGAAAAAGGATTTGCCGCAGCTTGAAATCCTGATTAACGGTGGTATACGCAGCATGGAAGAGATCGACGCGCACCTCGAGCATGTGGATGGTGTGATGCTCGGGCGCGAGGCATATCACAATCCCTATCTGATGGCGACGTTCGATGCGCGTTATTACGGCGATTCGCAGCCTGTGAAATCACGTGCCGAAGTGCTGGAAGTGATGATTCCCTACATGCGCGAACAGCTGGAAAAACACGGCAAGAGCGAACGCGGCGGGGGTCTGAGGCTCAACAGCATGACGCGGCATATGCTGGGCCTGATGGCCGGGCTGCCCAACGCACGCAGTTTTCGCCAGACGCTGTCGGACGCCAAGACGCTCGCTACCGGCAATCCTGACGTGGTCTTGCAGGCGCTTGCCCGCATGCGTCCGCTCACCGCTTGACACGCCATTCATCCTTTCTGCCTGTAAATTTTACGAAAATGTAAGGACTGCGCGCAGCAGGCCCGCGTCGTTACATTTGGCAAGACTTCCCTTCGTCGGCTCCCGAACCTTCGCTGGCAACAGTGGTCAAGAAGATAACCAATTTGCTTTTGCGCATCGCGCGGCAGATGGGAGCCAATCGTGACGACAATTCTGTTGTTTCCGTCTTTACCGCGTGCCGGTAAGGAAGCACAGGATTCATTCCCTGAAAGGAAATCAATATGAATACAATGCCAAATAATTCCAAAGCGATCATCGCGGCTGCCGTGCTGACGGTTCTTTTTGCAAGCGGCTGTGAAAAGCGTGAAACCGGCGATGTCGCCAACACGGGCACCACGCCACCGGCCAGCGAGTCGTCTGGCACGACGACCGGCACCACCGGCACAGGCACCGCAGCGACGACGCCATCCGAACCGGCATCGCCTTCGGTACCTGCTTCTGGAGACACCAGCGCTGATACCAAATCGGCCGGCGCAGTGGTGGACGACACAGTCCTCACCACCAAGGTCAAGACCGCCTTGCTGGCGGACTCGGATATCAAAGGCTTGCAGATCAATGTCGATACGTCGAACGCTGTCGTGACACTGAGCGGCGCAGTCGACAATCAGACGCAAATCGATCGTGCCGGCAAACTTGCCGCCGACGTGCAGGGT
>DATMTZ010000084.1:0-2251 GCA_035563975.1 Oxalicibacterium sp.
ATCTTAATATACCGGCCGTGCAAAACCAAACTTCTCCGCTCATCCTCACCTTCGGTCCGACCGATCCCGTCGGCGCCGCCGGCATCCAGGCGGACCTTGCCTCATTCGCTGCAATGGGCTGCCACGGTCTGTCCGTGGTCACCGGATTGCTCATCGGCGACACTGCGCGCATCGAGGACATGCAGGTGGTCGATGCCGACTGGGTCGCCGACCAGGCGCGCGTCGTGCTGGAAGACATGCCGGTTGCCGCATTCAAGGTCGGCGCCGTCGGCAGCATCGAAAACGTGGCGACGATCGCCGAGATCGTGTCCGATTATGCGGACATCCCGCTGATCTTCGACCCCTTCCTGTCGTCTCTGACGCAGGACGCGCCGGAAGCCGAGGAGATGCTGATGGCCACGCGGGAACTGTTGATTCCGCAAACCACCTTGCTGATCGTTTCCGCCGGCGAACTCACGCGCATCGCCGAGACCTGGCGCGAGCCGTCAGAGGAAGACATGATGGCAGTCGACGTCATGCGTCTGATCGAACTCGGCTGCGAATACGTCTTCGTCACCGGCACGCCGTCCGACTTGACCGACGTCGCCAATACGCTGTTCGATGAAAACGGCGTGGTCCGCCATGACAACTGGCAACGCATTTCGGGCGCCTACAGCGGCGCCGGCGCCACGCTGTCGGCTACGATCGCCGCCTTGTTGGCGAACGGGCTTGATGTGCCCGAAGCCGTGTTCGAAGCGCAGGAATTCACCGTTGCATCGATCGCCAACGCCCAGCGGCTCGGCATGGGCCGGCTGGTGCCGGACCGGTATTTCTGGGCACGTGAATCAGACGACGATATCGATCCCGGCACGCCGCCGGCCATGCAGTAAGCCTCACATTCTCTCCGCATGATTTCTCACAACGACACTCTGTTTGCCCGTGCGCAGCGCAGCACGCCGGGCGGCGTCAACTCGCCGGTGCGCGCCTTTCGCTCTGTCGGCGGCACGCCGCGTTTCATCACACGTGCCGAAGGCCCCTATTTCTGGGACGCCGACGGCAAACGCTACATCGATTACATCGGCTCCTGGGGTCCGGCCATCGTCGGCCACGCCCATCCCGCCGTCGTCAGGGCAGTGCAGGAAGCCGCGGCGCGCGGACTCAGTTTCGGCGCACCGACCGAAGGCGAGATCGAGATGGCCGAGACCATCTGCAAGCTGGTGCCATCAATCGAACAAGTGCGTCTCGTATCGAGCGGCACTGAAGCGGCAATGAGTGCATTGCGCCTGGCCCGCGGCGCCACCGGTCGCGACATGATCATCAAGTTCGAAGGCTGCTATCACGGTCATGCCGATTCGCTGCTGGTGAAAGCCGGCAGCGGCTTGCTGACCTTCGGCAACCCAACCTCGGCCGGCGTGCCGGAAGATTTCGCCAAGCACACGCTGGTGCTCGACTACAACGACCCGCAGCAACTGGAAGACGTGTTCCGCAAGATGGGTGAACGCATCGCCTGCGTGATCGTTGAACCGGTTGCGGGCAACATGAACCTGGTGCCTGCCACGCCGGTCTTCCTGCAAACCATGCGTCGCGTGTGCAGTGAACACGGTGCGGTATTGATTTTCGATGAAGTGATGTCAGGTTTCCGCGTTGCGCTCGGCGGTGCGCAAGCGCTGTACGGCATCACTCCCGACCTGACCGTGCTTGGCAAGGTTATCGGCGGCGGCCTGCCGGTCGCGGCCTTCGGCGGCCGCGCCGATCTGATGAAACACCTGGCACCGCTGGGCGGCGTCTATCAGGCGGGCACGCTGTCCGGCAATCCGGTGACGGTAGCCGCCGGTCTGGCGACGCTCGCACTGGTCCAGCAGAGCGGTTTCTACGAGGCACTGACGGCGCAAACCGCGAAGCTCGTGCATGGCCTTGCTGCGGCGGCGCAGGAAATGGAAATCGCCTTCTGCGCCGATGCGGTCGGCGGCATGTTCGGCCTGTATTTCGCGCCGGAGATTCCGCGCTCTTACGCGGCAATGATGAAGTGTGACAAGACCCGCTTCAACACTTTCTTCCACGCGATGCTGGAAGCAGGCGTCTATCTGGCGCCGTCGGCCTTCGAGGCCGGTTTCGTCTCGGCGCAACATGACGACACCACGATAGAAGCAACCGTGAAGGCAGCCCGTGCCGCCTTTGCCGAACTGACCTCCGATTGAAGATCGGATGGATTGAAAAAAACGCCGCTATCGCGGCGTTTTTTATTACGTCAGCCAACCGCGTCGACGGAAGT
>DATMTZ010000085.1:0-2252 GCA_035563975.1 Oxalicibacterium sp.
GTCAGCTTCCTTTTTATATTGGAGCGGGAAAAGAGTCTCGAACTCTCGACCTCAACCTTGGCAAGGCTGCGCTCTACCAACTGAGCTATTCCCGCATAAACCGCTAAGCATTGATGAATTACTCGATTAAGAAATCCATCAATAAAAAAGGAAGCTTATGCAGCTCCCTTTCAAAAATCTGGAGCGGGAGAAGAGTCTCGAACTCTCGACCTCAACCTTGGCAAGGTTGCGCTCTACCAACTGAGCTACTCCCGCGTGGAACAGGTGTGCATTATAGAGAAACGGCTTTTGTTGTCAAGCATTTTGCTTGGCCTTACTGCAAATGCCCGGCGCTTTCCTTGATCAGCGGCCAGGCCTTGCGCAGGTAGTAAAACATCGACCATACGGTCAGGGCCGCAGCCACCCACAGCAGCTTATCACCCCAATATTGCGTATTGATGCCGAACAGATTTTCCGAATACAGCAGCATCGGAATCGCGACCATCTGCGCCACCGTCTTGATCTTGCCGAGCGAGCTGACCGCCACCGACTTGCGCGCGCCGATATGCGCCATCCATTCGCGTAACGCCGAGATCGTGATCTCGCGGCCGATGATGATGAAGGCGATGACGGCGTTCACGCGACCGAACTCGATCAGCACCAGCAAGGCGCCGGCAACGATCAGCTTGTCCGCCACCGGGTCGAGAAAGGCGCCGAAGGCGGAGGTCTGGTTCCAGCGTCGCGCCAGGAAACCATCCACCCAGTCGGTCAGCGCGGCGACGATGAAAATGACGGTGGAAGCCAGCCCCTGCGTCTTGTTGAACGGGCCAAGCCAGGCGTCCGGCAGATACAGCACGCCGACCATCAGCGGAATCAGCGCGACGCGCAGCCACGTGAGAATAATGGGAATGTTGACAGGCATGACAAATCTTTATCGTGATGGGCGTGCGGGCCGCACGCGCCCCCGTAATCTAATGCAATTGCTTGTAAATGTCTTCTGCCAATTGGCGGGAAATGCCTTCGACCGACGCCAGATCCTCGACGCTGGCGTCCATCACCCCGCGCAGGCCGCCGAAGCGCGCCAGCAGTTTTTGCCGGCGCTTGACGCCTACGCCTTCGATTTCCTCCAGCCGCGACGTCTGCCTGGCTTTCGCGCGCTTGGCGCGCATGCCGGTGATCGCAAAGCGATGTGCCTCGTCGCGAATCTGTGCGATCAGCATCAGCGCGCCTGATTCCTTGCCGAGCTCCTGCGGCGCGCGGCCGTCGACGAAGACCAGCGTTTCCAGGCCGACCTTGCGCCCCTCGCCTTTCGCGACGCCGACGATCAGGCTGATATCCAGACCCAGTTCCACGAATACCTGCCGCGCGATTTCGACCTGGCCCTTGCCGCCGTCGATCAGCACGACGTCCGGCATCATGCCGTCGCCGTTCGCCACTTTTTCGTAGCGCCGCGTCAGCACCTGGCGCATCGCCGCATAGTCGTCGCCGGGTGTGATGTCGTTGATGTTGTAGCGGCGGTATTCGCCGTTCTGCATCGCGTGATGATGAAAGACCACGCACGAAGCCTGCGTCGCCTCGCCCTGCGTATGGCTGATGTCGAAACATTCGACCCGGAAGGCTTCCAGATCCTCTGCCTCTATCTTCAGCACCTCCACCAGTTGCCGCGTGCGCGTCTGCTGCGAGCCCTGTTCCGACAGCAGGCGCGCCAGCGAAATCTCGGCGCCCTTCTGCGCCATTTCCAGCCACTGGCGGCGCGGACCCTGCGGCTGGAAGATCAGGCTGATGCGGTGCCCGCATTGTTCCATCAGCGCCAGCATCAGCGCAGGATCGTCGAATTCGGTATTGACGATCAGCGAATTGGGCACGAACTTGTCGATGTAGTGCTGCGCGAGAAAAGCTTTCAGCACTTCCGCGGCAAGCGACTCTTCTGCATTTTCCAGCGCGCTGTCGACGTGCGTCGGAAAATAGGCGCGGTCGCCAAGATGGCGGCCGCCACGCACCATCGCCAGGTTCACGCAGGCACGGCCGCCCTGCACGATGACGGCAATGATGTCGATGTCGGCGTCGCTGCCGGTATCCATGCTTTGCTGGTGCAGCACGCGCGACAAGGCGGTGATCTGGTTGCGCACGGCGGCCGCCTGCTCGAACTTCAGCTCTTCCGCAAAGGCCAGCATCTTGGCCTGCAGCGCTTCCAGCACTTCGCCCTGCCGGCCGCGCAGGAAGCGCGCCGCGTTTTCCACGTCGGCCGCGTAATCCTCCTGCGAAACGAAACC
>DATMTZ010000086.1:0-5378 GCA_035563975.1 Oxalicibacterium sp.
ATCTACCTGGCCGAATACGGCGAAGTCAGCTGGTTTGCCAAGGTCACGCGCTTTGTGACCGACATCATGCTGTCGGCGCCGTCCATCGTGATCGGCCTGTTCATTTACGCGATCTACGTCGCCAATGTGCATCATTTTTCCGGCTGGGCCGGCAGCTTTGCGATTTCGCTGATTGCAATTCCGGTGGTGGTGCGCACCACCGACAACATGCTGAACCTGGTGCCGACCAGCCTGCGCGAGGCAGCCTTCGCACTCGGCGCGCCACGCTGGAAAGTCGCGACCTTCGTCCGCCTGCGTGCAGTCAAGGCGGGTGTCATCACCGGCGTGCTGCTGTCGGTGGCGCGCATTTCCGGCGAAACCGCGCCGCTATTGTTCACCGCGCTGAACAACCAGTTCTACAGCGCCAACATGAACGCGCCGATGGCCAACCTGCCGGTCGTGATCTACCAATTCGCAATGAGCCCGTACGATAACTGGCGCTCGCTGGCCTGGGGCGGCGCGCTGCTGATCACCTTCAGCGTGCTGGCGCTGAACATCCTGTCGCGCACGCTGTTCGCGCAGAACGCCAATCAATGAATTCCTTCGAGGCGCATGCCATGACAACTCCACGTTCCGACAGCAAAAAGACGCTGGCCATTTCCAACCTGAACTTCTACTACGGCAATTTTCAGGGGCTGAAGAATATCAACATGGATATTCACGACAAGAAGGTGACGGCCTTCATCGGCCCCTCCGGCTGCGGCAAGTCGACGTTGCTGCGCACCTTCAACCGCATGTACGACTTGTATCCCGGCCAGCGCGCAGAAGGCAGCATCCTGTATCACGGCCGCAATATTCTCGATCCGCACCAGGACGTGAACATGCTGCGCGCGAAAGTCGGCATGGTGTTCCAGAAGCCGACCCCGTTCCCGATGTCGGTGTACGACAACATCGCCTTCGGTGTGCGCCTGTATGAAAACCTGCCGAAAGGGGAGATGGACGAGCGCGTCGAATGGGCGCTGAACAAGGCGGCGCTGTGGGGCGAGGTGAAGGACAAGCTGCACAAGAGCGGCCTGTCGCTGTCCGGCGGGCAGCAGCAGCGCCTGTGCATCGCGCGCGGCGTGGCGGTCAAGCCGGACGTGCTGCTGCTGGACGAGCCGACTTCGGCGCTGGACCCGATTTCCACTGCGAAGATCGAAGAACTGATCAGCGAGCTGAAGGGCGACTACACGATCGCGATCGTCACGCACAACATGCAGCAGGCCGCGCGCTGCTCGGATTACACCGCCTACATGTACCTGGGCGAACTGGTGGAATTCGGCGAGACGGACCAGATCTTCATGAATCCGGCCAAGAAGGATACGCAGGACTACATCACCGGCCGCTTCGGCTGACCGGCGCGCGCGTTAAACACTCAATAGAATCCAAAACAGGAGAAACCTGATGCCAGGCGAACACTCTTCCAAGCAATACGATCTGGACCTGGAGGCGATCCGCTCCAAGGTGCTGCTGATGGGCGGCCTTGTCGAAAACCAGTTCAGCGACGCCGTTACCTGCTTCCGCACCGGCAACGCATCGCATGCTGATCAGATCATCAAGGCGGATGAAGGCGTCAACAATCTGGAAGTGTCGCTGGACGACACCTGCAGCCACCTGATCGTCAAGCGCCAGCCGGCCGCGAACGACCTGCGCACCGTGATGGCAACCATCAAGGTCATCACCGACCTGGAACGCATCGGCGACGAGGCGACCAAGATCGCGCGTGCCGGCAAGACCATTGCCGAGCGCGGCGTGACGACCATCAATCACTACGAGACGATCCGCGTAATGGCCGGCAGCGCCACCAGCATGCTGCACGACGCGCTGGATGCCTTTGCCCGGCTGGACGACAAGCAGGCAGTCAAGCTGATTGCGCAGGACCAGGTGGTCGACCACGAATTCCGGTCGGTCATGCGCACGCTGATCACCTTCATGATGGAGGACCCGCGTACAATTTCCGCAGCGCTGGACACGCTGTGGGTGGCGAAGGCCATCGAGCGCATCGGCGACCATGCGAAGAACATCGCGGAGTACGTGGTCTACATCGTCGAGGGCAAGGATATCCGCCATACCGACTATGCGGCGTCTCAGCTGATTGGCGAGTGACGATTGCTCGCAGGGATGCCGGGCAGGCTGGAATCCAGTATTGTTGCAGACATCCGGACAGTGAATATCCGATAAGAACAAGACGCGCTAGCTAGAACAAACGAAACGAATCAACATGGCCGTAGCCGAAAAACCCACCATCCTGATCGTCGAAGACGAGCCTTCCATCATCGAACTGGTGACCTTCACGCTGAAGGAAGCCGGCTGGAACGTGGCGGCGGTGCAGACCACCGCCGATGCATGGAATTTCATCCAGCAACGCCTGCCGCAGCTGATCCTGCTGGACTGGATGCTGCCCGACCAGAGCGGCCTGCGCCTGCTGTCGCGCATCCGCGGCGACCGCCAGTTCAACGAACTGCCGATCATCATGCTGACCGCCAAGAGCATGGAAGAGGACAAGATCGCCGGCCTCGACAACGGCGCCGACGATTACGTCACCAAGCCATTTTCGCCGCGCGAGCTGACCGCGCGCATCAATGCGCTGCTGCGGCGCAAGACGCCGGAGCATTCGCAAACGCTGCTCACCGCCGGCAAGATCAAGCTGGACCCGGTCAGCTGCAGCGTCAGCATCGACAACGAGAAGATCGACATCGGCCACGCCGAATTCAAGCTGCTGAAGTTCTTCCTCGCGCATCCGGAACGCGTGTTTTCGCGCAGCCAGCTGCTGGACAAGGTGTGGGGCGACCACGTGGTGATCGAGGAGCGCACGGTCGACGTCCACGTGCTGCGTTTGCGCAAGGCGCTGAAGGAAGCCGAACATCTGATCAAGACGGTGCGTAGTGTAGGCTATATGCTGTCGGAAAAATAAGCCGGACCGGTCTTCATGAATCCTTCCTTGCTGTTCTGGATACCTGCCGCGCTGCGCCTGTGCATGGTGCTGGTAGGCGCCGGCGTCGTCTGGTACTTCTTCGGCCTGGTCACTGGTCTGGCAGCCGGATTCGCGTTCGCCATTTTCCTGATCGTGACCCAGTTGAACTACCTGTACCGGCTGTCCTGCTGGCTCGATCATCCGGACAGCGAAAAACTGCCGGATGGCTGGGGCGCGTGGACCGATATCTTTTCCCGCCTGTACCGCCTGCGCCGCGAGGATGAACGCAATCGCGCGGAACTGACGGAATGGCTGGCGCGCTTCCGCGAGGCGATGAGCCGCCTGCCGGACGGCGTGGTCATCATGGACGACGTGCTGTTCCTGGAATGGTGCAACCCGGCCGCCGAAGATCACCTGGGCCTGAGCAACAGCCGCGACAAGAGCATGCGGGTCACCAACCTGATCCGCCATCCCGATTTCATCGACTACATCATCCTCGGCCGCTACGACCAGCCGCTGACGATCACGCTGCGCGAGCGCAAGTTCATTCTGCACCTGATCCCGTTCGAGAACCGCCGCCAGATTCTGGTCACGCACGACGTGACCGAATCGGAACGTATCGAACGCATGCGGCGCGACTTCATCGCCAATGCCTCGCACGAGTTGCGCACGCCGCTGACGGTGATCAACGGCTTCCTGGAAATCGCGCAGGGGCAGCCGAATCTGGAGCCGGCCGTGCGCATGTCGCACGTGCGCCTGATGATCGAGCAGGGGCAGCGCATGCAGCACCTGGTGGAGGACATGCTGGCGCTGACGCGACTGGAGTCGGTTGACTATCCGCTGCGGCCGGAACACGTCAACATCCACAACCTGCTGGAGCAGGTGCTGCAGGAAGGCAAGGCGCTGTCCGCCGGCCGCCACGCGATCACGCTGACCATCGCCGGCCCGGACGTCCTGGGCAGTACCGACGAGCTGCGCAGCGCGTTCGGCAATCTGGTGTCCAACGCGATCCGCTACACGCCGGAAGGCGGCAAGATCGAGATCGTGTGGAAGGAGACCGCATCCGGCCCGCAATTTCTGGTGCGCGACAACGGCATCGGCATCCGCTCGGAACACATCGCGCGCCTGACCGAGCGCTTCTACCGCGTCGACAAGAGCCGTTCGCGCGAGACGCAGGGCACTGGCCTGGGGCTGGCGATCGTCAAGCACGTCGCGTTGCGGCACGGCGCGGTGCTGGCGATCGAGTCGCAGCCGGATATGGGCAGCACCTTCATGGTGAATTTCGAGCGGAGTGCGATTTACCAGGAGCTCGCGACGTCCTGAGGGGAGACGTTGTCGCTGGCGTATTTCTGATGGACGATTCTGTCATTCCCACGGAATGCAGCGGGCATCCGATAAAATCAAGCCGCTCTGCGTGGAAATATATGCGAGCTTGGGGAACCAGACATTACGCAAGAATCGCGCATTTTTCCCGTACAATCGCTTGCATGTAAAAAGTGCAGTATGTTCGTCATAACGGACAGACAGGCGATACCTCACCATGCAAAACATACTGGTTACCGGCTCCGCCGGTTTCATAGGCTTCCACCTGACCAAAGCCTTGCTGAAGGACGGTCACCGTGTCACCGGCATCGACAATCTCAACGACTACTATTCGGTCGCGCTGAAAGAAGCGCGGCTGGCCGAGATCGACGCTTTTTGCGCCGCGCATGATTGCGCAAACCGCTATCGCTTCATCAAGATGGATATCGCGGATCGCCCGGCAATGGCGGCCCTGTTCGGTGAGCAGCGCTTCGACCGCGTCATCCATCTGGCGGCGCAGGCCGGCGTACGCTATTCGATTACCAACCCGCATGCCTACGTCGATTCCAACCTGGTCGGCTTCGTCAACGTGCTGGAAGGCTGCCGTCAGCAGCAGACGCCGCACCTGGTGTATGCGTCGTCCAGTTCGGTCTACGGTATGAACACCAAGATACCGTTCTCCACCGACGACCGCGTCGATTTTCCGATCAGCCTGTACGCCGCTACCAAGAAGGCCAACGAGCTGATGGCGCATACCTACAGCCATCTGTACAACTTGCCGACCACCGGATTGCGCTTCTTCACCGTCTACGGACCATGGGGGCGGCCGGACATGGCCTACTTCTCGTTCACCAAGGCGATTCTGGAGGGGAAGCAGATCGACGTGTTCAACAACGGCGAGATGCAGCGGGATTTCACCTATATCGATGACATTGTGGAAGGCTTGGTGCGAGTCAAGGACCGATTGCCGCAGCCAGTTCAGAACGCGCTGACGAATGCGCATGCGCCGTACAAGGTCTACAACATCGGGAACAACCGGCCGATCACGTTGGAGCGTTTCATTGCCGCGATCGAGAAGGCGACCGGCAAGACGGCGCAGCGTAATCATCTGCCGATGCAAGCGGGCGACGTACCGGTGACTTAT
>DATMTZ010000087.1:0-1752 GCA_035563975.1 Oxalicibacterium sp.
AAGCGCTACAGATGGACGTCTCCGGTGTTTCTGAATACCCTTGCTTGAAAAAGGGACACTCTGACCCCATTTCCGCTGCATCAACGAATCTTCCAACGGAGAACCATTCATGCGTGTGGACAAGCTCACCACCAAACTCCAGCAAGCGCTGGCCGATGCGCAAAGCCATGCGGTCGGCAACGACAATCAATATATCGAACCGGTGCACGTGCTGTCCGCCTTGCTGAGCCAGGACGACAGCAGCACGCGTTCGCTGCTGCAGCGCGCCGGCGCCAACATCAACGGCATGGTGCCCGCGCTGAAAAACGCGGTGGAGCGGCTGCCAAAGGTATCCGGCACCGGCGGCACCGTGCAGGTCGGCCGCGACCTGACGGCGCTGCTCAATCTGGCCGACAAGGAATCGCAACTGCACGGCGACGAATTCATCGCGACCGAAATGGTGCTGCTGGCCTTGACCGAAGACAAGTCGGATGCCGGCCGCATCGCGCGCGAAAACGGCTTGACGCGCAAGGCGCTGGAAGCGGCGATCAAGGCCCTGCGCGGCAACAACAAGGTCGATTCTGCCGAGAGCGAAGGTCAGCGCGAGGCGCTGAAGAAATACACGCTGGACCTGACCGAGCGCGCGCGTGCCGGCAAGCTCGATCCGGTGATCGGCCGCGACGATGAAATCCGCCGGGCGATCCAGGTGCTGCAACGCCGTTCCAAGAACAATCCTGTGCTGATCGGCGAACCCGGCGTCGGCAAGACTGCGATCGTTGAAGGCCTGGCGCAGCGCATCGTCAACGGCGAAGTGCCGGAAAGCTTGAAAGGTAAACGCGTGCTGTCGCTCGATATGGCCTCGCTTCTGGCAGGCGCCAAGTATCGCGGCGAATTCGAGGAGCGCCTGAAGGCGGTGCTGAATGAACTGTCGCAGGACCAGGGACAGTCCATCGTCTTCATCGACGAGATGCACACGCTGGTCGGCGCCGGCAAGGCCGAAGGCGCGATGGACGCGGGCAACATGCTGAAACCGGCGCTGGCGCGCGGCGAGCTCCACTGCGTCGGCGCGACTACGCTGGATGAATACCGCAAATACATCGAGAAGGATGCCGCGCTGGAACGCCGCTTCCAGAAAATCATCGTCGACGAACCGACGGTGGAAGCGACGATCGCGATCCTGCGCGGCTTGCAGGAACGCTACGAGCTGCACCACGGCGTCGAGATCACCGACCCGGCGATCGTCGCCGCGGCCGAGCTGTCGCACCGCTACATCACGGATCGCTTCCTGCCTGACAAGGCGATCGACCTGATCGACGAAGCCGCATCCAAGATCAAGATCGAGATCGATTCCAAGCCGGAAGTGATGGATCGCCTGGACCGCCGCCTGATCCAGCTGAAGATCGAACGCGAAGCGGTGAAGAAGGAAACCGACGAAGCCTCGCAGAAGCGCCTCGCGCTGATCGAGGAAGAGATCGAACGCCTGGGCCGCGAGTACGCCGACCTGGAGGAAATCTGGAAGGCCGAAAAATCCGCGGCGCAAGGCAGCCAGCAGATCAAGGAAGAGATCGAGAAGGTGCGCTTGCAGATGGAAGAAGCCACGCGCAAGAGCGACTGGCAGCGCGTGTCGGAACTGCAGTACAAGACCTTGCCGGATCTTGAAGCCAAGCTGAAGAATGCAGTGTCGAACGAGGACACGAGTGCCAAGCGGCAGCTGGTGCGCACGCAGGTCGGCGCCGAGGAAATCGCGGAAGTCGTGTCGCGCGCGACCGGCAT
>DATMTZ010000088.1:0-13295 GCA_035563975.1 Oxalicibacterium sp.
GCGGCGATGCGCGTCGGTCAGCGGCAGGCGCCCGGCAAACTGCGCGAGCGTTTGCAGGTCGAGCTGCTTGACCTGCACCTCGGTCTGCTCCGGCTGCCCCTTCCGCGCCGCGAGATAGCGTTCGCTGAACGTCGTCTTCGGCAGCACCAGGCCATCGCCGGTTTGCAGCGAAAAATCGACGAGCGAGATCGTGTGTCCCAGCGCGCCGAAGCTTGCCGTGTCGAAGCTGGCCGTGCCGTCCTGCACGCCGCCGTCCAGCACGTCTCGTACCGAGACACGTCCGTTTACTCTGGTCAAGGTCATCGGCGCCAAGTCCTGCCGCCATTGCGCGACCACGTTGCGCACGCTGAGGTCCGCGGTGAAATCGACGACACGCGCATGATCGAAGCTGAGCCAGGCGCGCATCGAACCGCCGGCCTGTCGCAGGTCGAACGGGAAATCGACATAGGTCTTCCACGCCGCCAGGTCCGCATCGCGCAAGTCTGCATAAACCTGCCCCGACCATTGCGCGGCGTCGGAAATCTTCTTCGAGAAATGCGGATGGACAAAAAAGGCGCGCACATCGAGCGGCGCCGCGATCGCGCTCGGCGGAATGGCCTTCAATGCAAAGCGGTGTTTGCGTCCGCTGTTGCGCAGCAGCAGGCTGACGCCGTCCAGCGCCAGCGGCGGCGCCTTGCGGAAGTCGTCGCGCCAGCGCAGCTTGCCGTCAACGATGACGATCTCGTGCTGCCGCAATGCCCAGTCGGCAGCACGGCCGTCGCTGTTCTGCTGCAGCTTGACCGGCAAGCCGGCCACGACGAAATTTCCCTGCGCGTCACGCTGCACGTCGAGATCCGGCCGCACGATCTCCAGGCGATGCAGCCGCACTTCACCGGCGGGCAGCGACCACCATGACACGACGGCCGACACCGCCGGCAGCTGCAGCGCCGTATCGCCATTCCTGTCGTGGACCGCGACATCGGTCAACGACAGCTGCGGCCGCAGGCCCTGCCACGATGCGCCGATGCTGCCGATCGTGACCGGCAGGCCAATTGCCTTGCTCGCCATCTGCTCGACGTCGACGCGATAGGCGTCGATATGCGGCAGCACCGCATAACGCAAGCCCAGGAACAGCGCGCAAAAAATGAAATAGGACAGCACCAGCAGCCGCAGCAGCCAGCGCAGTGCGTGGAAGCTCGCGGCATCGGCACGGAAAACGCCCCGTCGAATCAGACGCCATGCCGTCCTCAGCCGGTCGGTGGTCGGGGTTGTGGCAGCGTGATCGTTATGCATCAATCAAAAGGGTCGAAGCGAATGACGTAGAATGAATCGGGATTTGAATCGATAAGCGGCAGGACCGGATGGTTTTCTTCGTCCATACGGAAATCGAGTGCAGCAGCCTATCCTGCCCGGCTTTATGTATGCTTAATTTTTCATGAACCACTAGGATACTATCCCTCGGCCCGTGACGAACGACCCTATGACCAATATTGCCGCCTCGCGGTTCTACAACCGCTGGATCAACGGCAATCCCGCCCGCGCGCAGCAAGTCGCACAAACCGCCCGATTATCCCTGAACAGCACCAGCTTCGCAGCCCTTTTGCAAAGCGAGACGGATAGCGGTGCGCCGCTGCCGGCCGCAATGCGCCGCGTGCGCAACCTGGTGATCGCCACGCTGATCCGGCGCGATCTGGGCGGCGAGGCCGATCTGGCGGAAGTGGTCGACACCATGACCGCCTTCGGCGACTTCGCCGTGCAGCGCCACCTGGCCACGATCAGCGCCGAACTCGCCGCAATCCACGGCACGCCGATCGGCGCCGAATCCGGCGAAGCGCAAGAGATGATCGTGCTCGGCATGGGCAAGCTGGGCGGCGGCGAACTGAACGTATCGTCCGACATCGACCTGATCTTCGTCTACCCTGAGGACGGCGAAACGCAGGTCACGGCGCCCGAACAGCGCCAGCTGTCCAACCACGAATTCTTTACGCGCGTCGGCCGCAAGCTGATCGCCGCGCTGTCCGAAATCACCGAAGACGGTTTCACCTTCCGCGTCGACATGGCGCTGCGGCCGAACGGCGCCTCCGGTCCGCTGGTCGCCAGCTTCGCGATGGTCGAGGAATACCTGATCGTGCAGGGCCGCGAATGGGAGCGCTATGCCTGGGTCAAGGCGCGCGCGCTGACCGGCAAGCCGGACGACATCGCCGCGCTGGAAAAAATCGTGCGGCCCTTCGTCTACCGCCGCTATCTGGATTACGGCTCGATCGATGCAATCCGCAACATGCACGCGCAGATACGCGCCGAAGTCACGCGCCAGGAAACGCGTCATCCGGAACGCAGCAACAACGTCAAGCTGGGGCGCGGCGGCATCCGGGAAATCGAATTCCTCGCCCAGGTCTTCCAGCTGATTCGCGGCGGCCGCGATGCCGCGCTGCGCGAACGCTCGACGCGCCGCACGCTGCGCATCCTGGCGGAAAAGCAGCTCTTCAAACCGGAAGTGATCGACAGGCTGCTGCATGCCTACACTTTCCTGCGCAACGCCGAACACCGGCTGCAATACCTGGACGATGCGCAGACGCACACGCTGCCGGTCAGCGACGAAGACAAGCTGGCCGTCGCCCGCATGATGGGATTTGCCGACCTGCCCTCTTTCCTGGTCGAGCTGGATGCGCAGCGCGCCTACGTCGCGCAGCAGTTCGATGAAATCTTCAGCGACCACAAGAGCCAGGACGCATCCGCATCGGAAAACGACGACGCTGTCCTGAAAGTAGTGCTGACCGCCGGCGATAGCGAGGAGACGATCGCCGCCTACCTGCAGGAGCTGGCCTTCGACCGCGCCGGCGACGCCGCGCAGCGCCTGTTGAGCACCTGGCGTTCGCCACGCCTGCAATCGCTGCCGGAAGCCAGCCGTGACAAGCTGGTCGCGCTGGTCAATGCGTCGCTGCCGATGATCGTCAAGGTCACCGAGGCGCGCTTCACCGCCTTGAGCCGCCTGCTCGATTTCCTGGAAGCGATCGCGCGGCGCGCCGCCTATCTCGCGCTGCTGACCGAATATCCGCATGCGCTGGAACGTGTGATCCGCATGGTCGCTGCCAGCGACTGGGCCGCCAAATACCTGACGCGCCATCCGCTGCTGCTCGACGAACTTCTCGACGACCGCACGCTGAAAGCCGCGCCCGACTGGAACGCATTCGCGCAGGAATGCCAGCGCCAGCTCGACGAAGTGCGCGGCGATACCGAACGGCAGATGGACGTGCTGCGTGAAATGCACCACGCGCAGCTGATCCGCCTGCTGGCGCAGGATCTGGTCGGCGATCTGACCGTGGAAAGGCTCGCCGATCACCTGTCCGAGCTGGCCGACCGGCTGGTGGCGGCGACGCTGCGCACGATCTGGCAAATGCTGCCAAACCGCCACCGCGACGAGCCGCGCTTCGCCGTCATCGCCTACGGCAAACTCGGCGGCAAGGAGCTCGGTTACGCATCCGATCTTGATGTGATCTTCCTGTTCGACGACGAGGACCAGGACGCGCCGGCGCTGTACGCCAAGCTGGCGCAGCGCTTCATCACCTGGATGACGGCGCATACGCCGGCCGGCATTCTGTTCGACATCGACATCGCGCTGCGCCCGGACGGCGCCAGCGGCCTGCTGGTCTCCAGCGTCGCATCGTTCGAGAAATACCAGATGAACTCGGCATGGCAATGGGAACACCAGGCGCTGACGCGTGCGCGCTTCTGCGCCGGCGACGCTGAAATCGGCGCGCGCTTTGAAGCGATCCGGGAAAAGGTGCTGCGGCAGCGACGCGACGCGACCAAGCTGAAGCAGGACGTGCTCGACATGCGCAAGAAGATGCACGACGCGCATCCGAACAAGAGCGGTCTGTTCGACTTGAAGCATGACACCGGCGGCATGATCGATATCGAATTCATGGTGCAGTATCTGGTGCTGCGCTTTGCTCACGAACATCCGCGATTGACTGGCGACATCGGCAATATCGCCTTATTGAAGCTGTGCGGACAAATAGGTTTGATCGATGCCGACCTGGCAGTGGAAGTGGCGGACGCGTACCGCCTGTTCCGCAAAATGCAGCACCAGATACGATTGCAGGGGGAAGATCGGGCACGAGTGGCGCGCGAACGCTTGCAGGCGGAAGTCGACGCAGTCACGCAACTCTGGAACAGAGTATTTGATTGAGTTCGTTGCGCACGTCATTTGGATGGAGAACTGTATGACTACAAACGCAGAGGCACTTCCCGACAATGCAAAGGCAGATGCATGCGCCTATCTGCTGCACATGCTGCTACAAAGGCTGGAGACCGGCCATCCGGGCTTGATCAACGATATGCTGCGCGGTGCGCTTGCTGACCGTAATGCGTATGAAAGCAAGAGCACACCAAACGGCAATGTCGTGGCTGTTTTTGACGAAGCAATCTCCTTACTCGAACTGGCAAATGTGCAGATGAACAATGCGCGGTCATGAGTGCAAAGTCAGCAATAAAAATGCCCCGACCAGCGGGGCATTTTTTGTATCAAAACGAGACGACTACTTCGCCGACATCAGCGCTACCGTCGTATCCAGCATGCGGTTCGAGAAACCCCACTCGTTGTCATACCACGACGATACCTTCACCAGACGGCCCGACACCTTCGTCAGCGTCGAATCGAAAGTGCTCGATGCCGGATTGTGATTGAAGTCGACCGAGACCAACTGGTCGGTCGAGTAATTCAGAATGCCTTTCAGCGCGCCTTCCGATGCTTCCTTCATGATCGCATTGACTTCCTCGGCCGTGGTGTCGCGCGCCGCGATGAAAGACAGATCGACGATCGAGACGTTGATCGTCGGTACGCGGATCGCGTAACCATCCAGCTTGCCGTTCAGTTCCGGCAGCACCAGGCCGACTGCCGCAGCGGCGCCGGTCTTGGTCGGGATCATAGAATGCGTGGCGGAACGGGCGCGGCGCAGGTCTTCGTGCATGACGTCGGTCAGCACCTGGTCGTTGGTGTACGAGTGCACCGTCGTCATCAGGCCATTCACGATGCCGAGCTTGTCGTTCAGCGGCTTGACCAGCGGCGCCAGGCAGTTGGTCGTGCAGGATGCGTTCGAGATCACGGTGTCGCTGGATTTCAGGACGCTGTGGTTGACGCCGTACACGATGGTCGCGTCAACGTCCTTGCCGCCCGGTGCGGAGATGATGACTTTCTTGGCGCCGCCTTTCAGGTGAGCCGATGCCTTTTCCTTGGTGGTGAAAAAGCCGGTGCATTCCATCACGACGTCGACGTTCAGGTCGCCCCACGGCAGCTTGGCCGGATCGCGTTCGGCGAAGACCTTGATGCGGTCGCCGTTGACCACCATGCAGTCGCCATCGACCGCAACGGTGCCCGGGAATTTGCCGTGCACGGTGTCGTAGCGGGTCAGGTGTGCGTTGGATTCCGGCTTGCCCAGGTCGTTGATCGCAACGATCTGGATATCGTGCGTCTTGCCGCTCTCGTAGTGGGCACGCAGGACATTGCGGCCGATGCGGCCGTAACCGTTAATTGCAACGCGGATGGTCATCTTTTTCTCCAGAGAAGTTCAACAGTGTTCAGCAAAACTAAAATCGGGGCAGCTTGCGCTTGAGGTTTTATTCGTTGCACGCCACCTGCAGTGCGGTCAGATCGTTCCAGCCGTAGCCGGCTTCCATCAAATCAAGGCCGTCCCATGTGAAAGCCTGTTCGACCAGCAACTCCGCGCCGAGTTCTTCATAAAACTTGCGCGCGGGCTGGTTATCCGTGATCACCCAAGTCAGCAGGCTGACGGCGCCGTATTGCTGCAGCTGGTGCGCCACCAGCGACAGCAGACGGCGGCCGACGCCGCCACGCTGCGCAATCGGCTTGATGTAGATCGCGGTCAGCTCGGCATTGCAGTCCAGCTTCTCCGGCGTCAGCAGCATGCCGGCAGCGAAGCCGACGACTTCCGTCCCCGCTTCCGCCACGTACACGCAGATGCCGGGCATCTTGGCGTTCAAGACCTGCGACCACATCGCGGTGCTTTCCTCCGCGCGCATGTTATCCAGATACGCATCCGGCATCACGCCGCGATACGTCGCGCGCCAGCTGTCGACGCGCACCGCGGCAATCGCTGCAGCGTCGTCGGCTGTCGCCAGACGGAAGCTGATCTCGGTCACGCGATGACTTTTTTGACGGTCGCGACGACGTTCTCGACGGTGAAGCCGAAGTGCTTGAACAGCACGCCGGCCGGCGCGGATTCGCCGAAGGTATCGATGCCGACCACCGCGCCTTCCAGGCCTACGTACTTGTGCCAGAAGTCGGTGACGCCGGCCTCCACCGCGACGCGCGGTACACCCTTGGTCAACACGCTGGCCTTGTAGGCGGCGTCCTGACGATCGAACACGTCGGTACACGGCATCGAGACCACGCGCACCGGCACGCCCTGCTTGGCCAGTTCGTCGGCAGCCTTCATCGCCAGATCGACTTCGGAGCCGGTCGCGATCAGGATTGCGCGCGCACCGGCCGCGTCTTTCAGCACATAGCCGCCACGGTGGATGTGGGTGACCTGTTCCGCAGTGCGTTCCTGGAACTGCAGATTCTGGCGCGAGAAAATCAGGGTCGACGGCCCGTGACGGCGCGTGATCGCATGCGACCATGCCACGGCCGATTCCACCGTGTCACACGGACGCCAGTTGTCGAGGTGCGGAATCAGGCGCAGGCTGGAGACGTGCTCGACCGACTGGTGCGTCGGGCCGTCTTCGCCGAGGCCGATCGAATCGTGCGTGAAGACGAAGATCGAGCGGATCTTCATCAGCGCTGCCATGCGCAGCGCATTGCGGCTGTAGTCGGAGAAGGTCAGGAAGGTCGCGCCGAAAGGGATATAGCCGCCATGCAGCGCGATGCCGTTCATCACTGCGCTCATGCCGAATTCACGCACGCCGTAGTTGATGTGGTTGCCGGCCTGGTCGCCGCGCACCGCCACGCATTCCTTCCAGTTGGTCAGGTTGGAACCGGTCAGATCGGCCGAGCCGCCCAGAAATTCAGGCAGCACCGGCGCGTAGGCCTGGATTGCGTTCTGGCTTGCCTTGCGGGTGGCGATGGTTTCCTTCTTGTCGTTGCAGGCCGCGATGTAGGCTTGCACGGTCTTGTCGAAGTCGGCCGGCAGCTCGCCCTTCATGCGACGCGCCAGTTCGGCGGCTTCCTTCGGGAATTTCTCGCGGTAGGCATCGAACAGCGCGTTCCATTCGGATTCCAGCGCAGCGCCCTTCTTCTTCGCATCCCAGGCGTCGTACACGTCCCGCGGCAGTTCGAAGGGCACGTGGTTCCACAACAGCGCGTCGCGCGTCGCGGCGATTTCCTGGTCGCCCAGTGCGGCGCCGTGCACGTTGTGCGTACCGGCCATGTTCGGCGAACCCTTGCCGATCACGGTCTTGCAGCAGATCAGCGTCGGCTTGTCGGAGGCGCGCGCCTTCAGGATCGCAGCATTGACCGCCTCAACATCGTGACCATCGACATCGCGGATCACGTTCCAGTGGTAAGCCTCGAAACGCTTCGGCGTGTCGTCGGTGAACCAGCCTTCGACGTGGCCGTCGATCGAGATACCGTTGTCGTCGTACAGCGCGATCAGTTTGTTCAGCTTCAGCGTGCCGGCCAGCGAGCAGGCTTCGTGCGAAATGCCTTCCATCAGGCAGCCGTCGCCGAGGAAGACATAAGTGTGATGATTGACGACGTTGAAGCCGGGGCGATTGAATTCCGCTGCCAGCAGCTTTTCGGCCAGCGCCATGCCGACTGCATTCGTGATGCCCTGGCCCAGCGGGCCGGTGGTGGTCTCCACGCCCGGCGTGATGCCGACTTCCGGGTGGCCCGGCGTCTTCGAATGCATCTGGCGGAAGTTGCGCAGGTCGTCCATCGACAAGTCGTAACCGGTCAGGTGCAGCAGCGCGTACAGCAGCATCGAGCCGTGACCGTTCGACAGCACGAAACGGTCGCGGTTGGCCCAGTGCGGATTGGCCGGATTGTGCGCCAGATGATTGCCCCACAGCGCGACTGCAATGTCGGCCATGCCCATCGGCATGCCGGGATGGCCGGAATTGGCCTTTTGTACTGCGTCCATTGCCAGCACGCGGATCGCGTTGGCCATTTTGGTAGTCGTGAGCGTGGAAGTCATGAGATGTGGGCAAATCGATGGATGAAATCTGGCACGGAGAACCGGCTGCAGCAGCCTTTCGTTTCCCATGCTGAGAAGCCATCCATTTTACCAGACTGGGCGCTCGGACTAAAATCCCAGGCTGGCGCTTTTGCCCTTCATCCATGCCGTCTTGCGCCGCGTCGCTGCGCGACGGCATTTACCGTACCCGCCATGGCTCGTTTTTACTGTCCGCAAGCGCTGGAAGTCGGCGTAACCGTCCCCCTGCCCGAGCATGTCGCACATCACGTGCAGGTGCTGCGACTGACGCCCGGCGACCGCATCACGCTGTTCAATGGCGAAGGCGGCGAATACATCGCCACCATCGCCACCGCCGAAAAGAAGCGCGCCACCGCCGAGATCAAACTGTTCGAACCCCGCGAAGTCGAGCTGCCCTATGCGATCACGCTGGCCCAGGCGCTGCCGGAAGCGTCCAAGATGGACTGGATCGTCGAAAAAGCAGTGGAGCTTGGCGTGCATGCGATCCAGCCGCTGGCCGCGCAGCGCTGTGTGGTACGGCTGTCATCCGAACGTGCCGAAAAAAAACTGCAGCACTGGCAGGGCATCGTGGTCGCCGCTTCCGAGCAGAGCGGACGCAACCGGTTGACGACTGTCGCTGAACCGGTCGATGTCGCGCAATGGCTGCAGCGCCAGGAGCTCCATCCGCGCATCCTTCTCAGTCCGCGTGCAGAACAGTCGCTCGCCGACTGGGCGCGGCATCATCCGCCACAGTCGGTTTCCCTGATCATCGGCCCCGAAGGCGGTTTTACCGACGGCGAGGAAGGCCTCGCGCTCGCACACGGCGCGTTGATGCTATCGATGGGTGAACGCGTACTGCGCACGGAAACGGCAGGATTGGCAGCCGTGGCGGGACTGAACGCGGTGTGGGGCGCGATGTAGCCGGAATCCCCGGTCAGTCGCTTTTTTGTCGCCCCGACATGCCGCCCGTGGCACAGGTAAAGCATTTATAATTCAAGGTTTTGCGGCGGTTTCCGCCAGCTTTCCAGTCAACCCAATGAAGGTATTTCGCGGACTTCCCAATGCCGCGTCGCGCGCGCCCTGCGCGCTGGCGATCGGCAACTTCGACGGCGTGCATCGCGGGCATCAGGCGCTGCTGGCACGCCTGCGCGAAGTCGCCTTGCAGATGGGACTGGAATCCGCCGTCATGACCTTCGAGCCGCATCCGCGCGAATTCTTCGCTGCTCGCGCCGGCGATCTCAGCAAGGCGCCCAAACGCATCGCCAGCCTGCGCGACAAGCTGACCTCGCTGCAGCATGCCGGCGTAGATCGCGTGATCGTCGAGCATTTCAACATGCACTTCGCCTCACTGTCGCCAGAGGAATTCGTCGAACGCGTCCTGGTGCAGGGCCTGCATGTGAAATGGCTGATTGTCGGCGAGGACTTTTGCTATGGCGCCAAACGCGCAGGCAATGTGCAAACGCTGATCGAAGCGGGAAAGCGCTACGGTTTCGCCGTCGAGACGCAGGCCACGGTCACCAATGGCGGCTTGCGTGTGTCCTCGTCGGCAGTACGCGAGGCGCTGGCCGCCGGCGATTTTGCGCAGGCCGAAGCGCTGCTCGGCCATCCGTATTCGATTTCGGGACATGTCGTGCATGGAAAAAAACTGGGACGCGAGATCGGCTTTCCGACGCTGAACCTGCGCGTCGCGCACAAGCATCCTGCCGTTTCCGGCATCTACGTCGTACAGGTGCGCGGACTCGGCGACAAGCCCTTGCCGGGCGTTGCCAGCATCGGCGTACGCCCGACCGTGGACGACAGCGGCCGCGTGCTGCTGGAGACGCATGTATTCGATTATGCGGAGCAGTGCTACGGCCGCCTGGTACGCGTGGAATTCCTGAAGAAGCTGCGCGACGAGGAAAAGTACGTGGACTTGCCGACGCTGACCGCGGCAATCAATCGTGATGCGGTGCAGGCACGCGCTTATTTCAAGCAAATGGCGGACGGCGCGACTTCCGCCACCGACCGAATTTGACGATCAAGCGCTTGCATCGGTGCTATGCACCGACCGTTTGATCTACCGAATTTTTCAAGAAGAAAACCATGTCCGACAAATCAAATCATCCCGCGAACAAACCCGCAAACAAGCCGGCCGCGGATAAATCCACCGAGAAGGCATCGAGCAAATACCCGGTCAACATGACCGACACGCCTTTCCCGATGCGCGGTGACCTCGCCAAGCGCGAGCCGCAATGGGTCAAGCAGTGGCAGGATAAAAAGATCTACGACAAGATCCGCGCCGCCTCCAAAGGCCGTCCGACATTCATCCTGCATGACGGTCCGCCGTATGCGAACGGCGACATCCACATCGGCCACGCAGTCAACAAGATCCTGAAGGACATCATCGTCAAGTCGCGCCAGTTCGACGGCTACGACGCGCCCTACGTGCCGGGCTGGGATTGCCACGGCATGCCGATCGAAATCCAGATCGAAAAGCAGTACGGCAAGAACCTGCCCACAGATGAAGTGCTGAGCAAGGCGCGCGCCTATGCCAGCGAACAGATCGAGCGGCAGAAGAAGGACTTCATCCGCCTCGGCGTGCTAGGCGAGTGGGACAACCCGTACAAGACCATGAACTTCGGCAACGAAGCCGACGAGCTCCGCGCACTCGGTTCGCTGATGGAAAAAGGCTATGTGTACCGCGGCCTGAAGCCGGTCAACTGGTGCTTCGACTGCGGCTCGGCGCTGGCCGAAGCGGAAGTCGAATATCAGGACAAGCGCGATCCGGCGATCGACGTCGGCTTCCCGTTTGCCGAACACGAAAAAGTGGCAAAAGCCTTCGGCTTGCCGAAGCTGCCGGTCGACAAGGGCTACGTCGTGATCTGGACCACGACGCCGTGGACGATTCCGTCCAACCAGGCGCTGAACGTGCATCCGGAACTGCGCTATGCGCTGGTCGAAACCGCGCGAAACAACGAACCGCTGCTGCTGATTCTGTCGGCCGATCTGGTCGAGGACGTGCTGAAGCGCTACGGCTTCGAAGGCAAGGTCATCGCGACCTGCGACGGCGCGGCGCTGGAAGGCGTGCGCTTCAAGCATCCGTTCGCCGAGGTCGATCCGGCCTACAACCGCACGTCGCCTATCTATCTGGCCGACTATGTCGCGGCGGACAGCGGCACCGGCATCGTGCACGCGGCGCCTGCCTACGGTATCGAAGACTTCATCTCCTGCAAGAAGCACGGCCTGCGCGACGACGAAATCATTGCGCCGGTGATGGGCGACGGCAAATACGCGTCGTGGCTGCCGCTGTTCGGCGGCATGACGATCTGGGAAGCGTCGAAGCCGATCTGCACCAAGCTGGAAGAAGGCGGCTCGCTGTTCAAGCTGGTGATGTTCGAGCACAGCTACATGCACTGCTGGCGCCACAAGACGCCGATCATCTACCGCGCGACCTCGCAATGGTTTGCCGGCATGGACGTGATGCCGAAGAACAAAGGCGCCACGCTGCGCGAAACTTCGCTGGCCGCGATCGAGCAGACACAGTTCTTCCCGAGCTGGGGCAAGGCGCGTCTGCACGGCATGATTGCGAACCGTCCAGACTGGACGCTGTCGCGCCAGCGCCAGTGGGGCGTGCCGATGGCTTTCTTCGTGCACAAGGAAACCGGCGACCTGCATCCGCGCACGCCGGAACTGCTGGAACAGATCGCGCAGCGCGTCGAACAGCATGGCATCGAAGCGTGGCAGGCGCTGGATCCAAAAGAACTGCTCGGCGACGAAGCGGCAATGTACGTGAAGAACAAGGACACGCTGGACGTGTGGTTCGATTCCGGCTGCACGCATCAGACTGTATTGCGCGGTTCGCACAAGGACGAACTTGGCTTCCCCGCCGACCTGTATCTGGAAGGTTCGGACCAGCATCGCGGCTGGTTCCATTCTTCGCTGCTGACGTCGGCCATGCTGAACGGCCGCGCCCCTTACAAAGCGCTGCTGACGCACGGCTTCGTGGTCGACGGCGAAGGCAAGAAAATGTCGAAGTCCAAGGGCAACGTGGTCGCGCCGCAGAAGGTGTCCGATTCGCTCGGCGCCGACATCCTGCGCCTGTGGGTCGCCTCCACCGACTACTCCGGCGAGCTGTCGATCTCGGACGAAATCCTGAAACGCGTGACCGAAGCCTATCGCCGCATCCGCAACACGCTGCGCTTCCTGCTGTCGAACACCTCCGACTTCGATCCGAAGAAGGACCTGGTCGCCGTCGACGACATGCTGGAAATCGACCGCTACGCGATCGCGCAGATGGCCGAGCTGCAGCGCGAAATCATCGCGCATTGCCGCGCCTACGAATTCCATCCGGTGGTCGCCAAGCTGCAGGGTTACTGCTCGGAAGATTTGGGCGGCTTCTATCTCGACATCCTGAAGGACCGCCTGTACACCAGCGGCGTCACTTCGCATGCGCGCCGCTCGGCGCAAAGCGCGATCTGGCACATGACGCATGCGCTGCTGCGGCTGATGGCACCTATCCTGTCTTTCACCGCGGAAGAAGCGTGGGCGGTCTTTGCCGGCGCCGATGCAGGCGATACCATCTTCACGCAGACGAACTACGTACTGCCGCCGGTGTCCGACAGCGCAGTGCTGCTGGCAAAATACGCGGGACTGCGCGAAGTGCGCAACGACGTCACCAAGCAGCTGGAAGAAGTGCGTGTGGCCGGCGGCATCGGCTCCTCGCTGCAGGCGGAAGTCGAGCTGAAGGCCAGCGGCGACAAGTTCGATCTGCTGAACAGCCTGGACGACGATCTGAAGTTCGTGCTGATCACCTCGCAGGCGCGCGTGCAGAAAGTCGCCAGCGAAGCGGATGAAGCAGTGGCCGTCACGCCGTCCGCCGCGCAGAAATGCGAGCGCTGCTGGCACTATCGCCCGGCGGTCGGCACGCATGCCGATCATCCGGGCTTGTGCGACCGCTGCGTCGCCAACCTGTTCGGCGAAGGCGAAACGCGCCGTTTTGCCTGATTTTCACATCGGGCCGCATCGCGCGTTCACGCGCATCGACGCGGCCATTTCGCACAAGATCGGACCACTAATCGGATCATCATGGTGACAAACAAGCGCGTCTTTTCCACTTCCGCCCGTTCCGGCAGCCTGCTGCCCTGGCTCGGCATCGCCCTGATCGTGATCCTGCTCGACCAGGTCAGCAAG